>USHS01000050.1 GCA_900554585.1 uncultured Collinsella sp. | reverse complement strand
GCACGGCGCTGAGCATCGCGCTTGCCGCCCCCACCAAAACCGCCGCGGCCGGCCTTGGCCGTAAAGGCGCGAACGACGTTCTCATCGAGCAGCTCGTCGGTATCGACATGCTCGCGCGGGGCCGTTTCCATCGAAGCGGGCACCTCGACAACGTCCTCGACGGCCTCTTCGACAGCCTCGGCAAGCTGCTCCTGAGCATCACTTATCTCGGCATGAATGGTATAGAACGCCGGACGTCCGTTAATGCCGCTGCCCTCGATCTTGGTAACGATCTTTGCCGCGATGAGTTCGTCGCGCATCGCCTTGGTGTCGCATTCCTTATCGACGGAGCGGAAAATCTGCGCCAGCGCGCTCGACTTGATCTTGAGTGCCTTGCGGCAGAGCAGGTCGTAGGCAACTAGCTTGGCGCGCTCGGCAGAAAGCGACGTCTGGCTGCTCAGACGCTCAGCCAGGGCGTCGACATTATTTTGGTTATCGGAATATACCGTCTTGGCCACGGGGCCCCTTTCATATGTACACATATACGTCTATATGGTACAACGCGCGCCCTTATCCACGCAAAACATCTGCGAGAACACTCAGGCATCGCCCGCTTTTGCATGAAAAAAGACCGAGCCCGCGCAGCCGCGGACCCGGTCTTATCGAGTTGTATAGATGTGACGTTCAACTCGTCAGGTCGATTACGCCTTGGCAGCCTCGGCGTCGGCGGGAGCCTCGGCGGCAGCGGCGCGGCCATACTCGACTTTGCCCATCTCGGACCACTCGGGCTCCTCGTCGGGCATGGAACCGGCCTCCTTGCCGAAGAACTCCTTGAGGCAGTTGACGGCAACGATGAGGCCCAGGACCATCAGCAGGACGGCGAAGACGAGCTGCAGGCCCTTGGTAGCGGCGACGGAAACGGCAGCCGTGGTGGCGGTAGCCGGGATGGTGCCGAAGAAACCGTAGGCCTGGACGGCGGTCACGCAGCCCATGGCGCTCTGGACCAGCGAAGTGAAGGTGCAGCAGAGCAGGAAGGCGACGGGCACGTAGAGCATCCAACCTTTGCGGCCGGTGCACTTGCAGAACACGGCGAGGGTGATCATGGTCATACCGCCGAGCAGCTGGTTAGAAGCACCGAAGAGCGGCCAGATGTTGGCATAGCCACCAAAGGCGAGGGCGAGGCCAGGAAGCAGGGTAACGACCGTAGCGAACCAGGGGTTGCCGAGGACCTTCATGTAGCCGGCCTTGGACTCGATGGCCAGGGCGTCGTTGGTCTGGGCAAAGAACTCGGAGAACGAGGTGCGAGCGATGCGGGCAACGGCATCGAGCGAGGTCAGGGCCAGAGCGGAAACGTTCATGGTCATGAAGACGGTAGCGAGCGTGCCGTCAACGCCGAAGGCCTGCATACCGCGGGAGATGCCAGCAGCGAAGATCTGGAACGGGGTGGAAGCGACGCCAGCGTTAAGGGCGCCGGTACCGGCGGTGTTCATGTCAGAGAACATGATGCCGGCGACGATGATGGCAAGGATGCCGACGAAGGACTCGACGACCATGGCGCCATAACCGACCTTGACGGCGTCCTGCTCCTTCTCGACCTGCTTAGAAGAGGTGCCGGAAGAAACGAGGCTGTGGAAACCGGAGAGAGCACCGCAAGCGACGGAGACGAACAGGACCGGGAACATCATGCCGGAGGCAGTGGAGAAGCCGGTGAAGACCGGAGCGGTGATAGTAGCCTGGCCGTTAACGCCCAGGACGACGATGCCGAGGACAGCGCAGACGATCATGACGATCATCATGATGGAAGTGAGGTAGTCACGCGGGGTCTTGAGCATCTGGATGGGCATAGCGCCAGCGAAGACCAGGTAGACCATGACGACGGCGAACCACTGGAACTTATCCAGGTAGACCGGGAACTGCATACCGACGGCGAACATGAGAACCATGAGGACCACGCCGGTGACGAACTCGGCAGCGCCGGTGAGGTTGAACTTCTTCTGGGCCCAACCAAAGGCGATAGCGACGAAGGTGAACAGGATGGAGATGGTACCAGCGCAGCCGACGGCATAGGACTTGGTGAAGTCGATGGCACCGGTAGCAGCACCAGAAGCGTCAACGGCCGGGGTGAACATGAACGTCTTGCAGACCATGTCAGTGAAAGCGGCGATGACGATGATGCAGAACAGCCAGCAGAACAGCAGGAACAGGCGACGGCCGGTCTTGCCGATGTACTTCTCGATGAGCTGAGCCAGGGACTTGCCGTTGTTCTTCATCGAGGCGTACAGGGCGCCAAAGTCGTGGACGGCGCCAAAGAAGATGCCGCCGACGAGGACCCAGAGCACGACGGGAAGCCAGCCAAAGGCCATGGCGACGATCGTACCCGTAACAGGGCCAGCGCCGCAGATCGAGCTGAACTGGTGTGAGAACGCAGTGAAGGCGGAGACGGGCGAAAAGCTGTTGCCGTCCTTCATGCGCTTGGCCGGCGTGAGGGCCTCTTTGTCAACGCCCCACTTGTTGGCCAGCCATCGGCCATAGCCCAGATAGCCGCAGGCGAGCACCGCCGCGGCCACAACCATGAGCAAAACTCCGTTCATTACATTTCCTCCTCTAAAAAGAACTTCCCAGACATAAAAAATGAGGGCCGTCGGTTGCACTCGACGGCCCTCATCTTCATCAGCCGCCCGTTATCGTACGGGCTAGCTGTATGTGCTAACCCGCATCAGATAATTACTACGCTGATAATGTTTAGCTGATGCGTGAACATGTCTAAGAAATCCTCTTCAATCATGATGTGAACGATCCGTGCGTGTTCACATCCCCCAGTGGTTGAAAAGGAGTATGAAACTTTAGTTACCTAAAGTCAACGCAAATATGTAATGAATTTTCAACTTTTTTGAATTTCTCGGTATAAAACGCCATTGACCTTGGACTTTACTCGACAAAAGTTTTTACATGAGAGATGCCCCTCGGGAGCGGGCGGGCGTATACAAGGTTTCCTGCTCTACAGTCCTGCTCGCACGGAGAGCACATTAAGTGCTCTCCGGCTCGTGCGGAACTCGCGATAAACTTTACCCGCGGCCCCCGCCGGGAATAGCAAAAGGGCTGGTTGGCGCGGGTTGCGATTTTGTCAGATAGTCTATTCGGTTATCTGAATTCAGATCTTTAGATAATCGCATGCGCGGCATTGCCCCAGATAAAACCGACCAAAATAAACCTGTCCCTTTTTGGCAGGTCTGGTCTCAGCGGGCCCGGCACGGGCTAAGTTTATCGCGAGTTCCGCACGCAAAGGAAAGCACTTAATGTGCTTTCCGTCTTGCGCAGGACTGTAGAGCAGCAAACTTAACCGCCCCGCCCGGCAGGCGAGCGTACAGGAACGACATCCGTCCAATAATTCGTGCGAAACACAATGAAAAACAGTTTGATGTGAGTTAATATAAACAACGTCGTGAGTATGGCTCCTGTCGCATGGCTGACAGGGGTTAAACACAAAAAAGGAGTCAATTATGGTTTCTGAGAAGGCTACCCTCGTTAATCCTCAGGGTCTTCACATGCGTCCCGCTGGTCTCTTCGCCTCCACCATGGGCAAGTACGCCTGCGACGTGACGGTCGTCACCCCCGAGAAGGAGGTCAACGGCAAGTCCCCGATGGCCCTCATGGCTGCTGGTATCCCCTGCGGCACCGAGGTCGAGGTCAAGTGCGACGGCGCTGACGAGGCCGAGGCTCTGGCTGCTGCCGTCGAGCTCATCAAGAGCGGTCTTGGCGAGTAGAACTCAAACGGGTCGTATGTTGAACAATTAAGTTCATACTTGGGGGCGCAGTGACCTGTATTAAGGTAGCTGCGCTCTTTTGTCATGGATATGGCAAAACGCTTTATCACATGACACGGAGAGAGGAATGGGAATGTATCAGGGAGTCAACGCATCCGAGGGTATCGGTATCGGCACCGTCATGGTCGCCGTCGATCCCGACTTGACGTTTGAGCCGCACGAGGTTGCTGATTCGGCAGCAGAGAAGGAGCGCTATCAGTCCGCTCTTTCGGTCTTCTGCGAGAAGACCCAGGCTCAGGCCGACCACATGAAGGAGACGGTGGGCGAGGCCGAGGCCGAGATCATGAGCGGACACATTGTCCTGGCTCAGGACCCGGGCATGACCGATGCCATCAACGCTGCCATTGACGGCGGCACCTGCGCCGAGCAGGCGCTCATGGACACCTCGACCATGTTCGAGAACATGTTCCTTTCCATGGACGACGAGATGTTCCGTCTGCGCGCGGCCGACATCGCCGACATCCGCACCGGTATTCTGGCCGAGCTGCTGGGCAAGGAGGTTGTCGACCTCTCCGTCCTGCCTGAGAACACCGTCGTTGTCGTGCACGATCTTACGCCGTCTATGACCGCCACGATCGATAAGGCCCACGTTGCCGGTATCGTCACCGAGACCGGTGGCCGCACGTCGCACTCCGCGATCATCGCGCGCGCCCTCGAGATCCCGGCTGTCCTTTCGGTTTCCAACAGCTGCACCGCGCTGCGCAACGGCATGACCGTTGTCGTCGACGGTGGCAAGGGCATCGTCGAGGCCGATCCCAACGAGGAGACGCTCGCCGCCTACACTGCCAAGGCCGAGGCCTTCGCTGCCGAGAAGGCAGCCCTCGAGGCCTTCCGTGGCAAGCCGTCCGTGACTGCCGATGGCATCAAGAAGATCATCGCCTGCAACATCGGTAACCCCGATGAGGTGCCCAACGCGCTCGATCACGATGCCTAGGCTATTGGTCTGTTCCGCTCCGAGTTCCTGTTCATGGACTCCGCCGAGCTTCCTTCCGAGGAGGAGCAGTTCAACGCCTACCGCAAGGTCGCCAGTGCGCTCAAGGGCGCTCCTGTCATCATCCGCACGCTCGATGTGGGTGGCGACAAGGAGATTCCGTATCTGCACATGGTCAAGGAAGATAACCCCTTCATGGGCTTCCGTGCTGTGCGTTACTGCCTGGCCAATCCCGACCAGTATAAGGTCCAGCTTCGCGCCCTGCTGCGCGCCAGCGCTTTCGGCGATGTCAAGATCATGATCCCGCTCGTCACCTGCGTCGAGGAGGTCGTGGCTGTCAAGGAGCTCGTCGAGCAGTGCAAGGCCGAGCTGACCGAAGAGGGTCGCAAGTTCAACGAGAACATCGAAGTCGGCATCATGGTCGAGACGCCTGCCGCCTCTCTGCTCGCTGACCGCCTGGCCAAGGTCGCCGACTTCTTCTCCATCGGCACCAACGACCTGATCGGCTACACCATGTGCGCCGACCGTGGCAACGACACCATCTCCAACCTGTACCAGGTGTACTATCCCGCCGTGCTGCGCTCGCTCAAGAACATTATCGAGAGCGGCGTGAAGGCCGGCATCATGGTCGGTATGTGCGGCGAGGCCGCTGCCGATCCGCTGCTCGAGCCGCTGCTGATCAGCTGGGGCCTGGAGGAGTTCTCGATGAGTGCTCCGTCGATCCTGCGCGCGCGCAAGACCATCAGCCAGTGGACCAAGGCCGAGTGCGACGAGCTCGCCGAGAAGGCTCTCGCCTGCAACACCGCCGCCGAGGTCAAGGCGCTGCTCGAGTCCGCAGCTCGCTAATTTGGTATCAGAGGTAACCGCGTGGTTGGAATGGGCCGGCCACGCGGCCCTCACATATACAGGGGGTACTGTAAATGTTCTACACGCTAACCGCTAACCCGGCTGTCGACATGACGGTTTCGAGCTCTCCGCTCGAGCCCGACGAGAACGTCCGCACCGGCTCGGCCAGCTACACGGCTAACGGCAAGGGCCTCGATGTGTCCTTCGCCTTTAAGAAGATGGGCGTCGACACCGTCGCGCTCGGCTTCTTCGCCGGATTCACGGGCAAGTTTATCGTCGAGGAGGTCATGAACCTGGGTTGCCTGTGCCGCCCGGTCTGGACCGACGGCATCACGCGTATCAACACCTACGTCAACGATGGCCAGCACGAGTACGGCATCCTTAACCCCGGCGCCCCGATTACGCCGGAGCACCAGAAGGAGCTCTACAACATCCTGGACACCGCGGGCGATCTTGAGTGCCTGATTGTCTCCGGCTCCGTGCCTCCCAAAGCTACGCCCGACTTCCTGGCCCAGGTTATGGAGCACGCTCAGGCTCGTGGCGCCGACGTCGTCCTGGACCTGTCCTCCGACAAGCTCAAGGAGCTCGCTCACAAGAAGCCGCTGCTCATTAAGCCGAACCATCACGAGATGAAGGCCATCTTCGGCGTGCCGGTCGACACCGACGACGAGGTCCGCGTTGCCATGAAGCTCGCCCACGACGCCGGCGTTCAGAACGTGCTGCTCACCCGTGGTAGCCGCGGCGACGCTTACTTCTCCAACGGCGAGGACATCTGGTACGCCAAGCGTGAGTTCAACATCAAGCTGGTCTCTTCTGTCTGCGCCGGTGACTGCACCCTCGCTGCGTTCCTGCACAAGTGGTACAGGGATCGCGACAACGTCGAGGAGGCCATGAAGCTCGCTATGGCTACCGGCGCTAACGTTGCCGAGTCCGTCGGCATCGGCGACTTCGGTCACGTCGATGAGTACAGCAAGCGCGTTGCTGTCCGCAAGCTCGATCGCAAGTAAGCGAAACTCATTATTTTCGCGTGCATGGCGCCCCGGTTTTGGCCGGGGCGCCATTTTTGTATATTGTGGGCGAGCGACAGGACAAGGACCCTGTTTCTTTTGCCCGTCATCCCGCCGCCCTGCACGCGTTCTACACCGTTCGCCGAGTCGCTATGGTCTTTTCCCGAAGCGTGGAATATACTTTCACTAACACGTTGCCTTGTGAAAGGAACTTACATGATTTACACGCTCACTGCAAATCCCGCCATTGACTACAACATTGCCTGCGACGGTCTTTCCGCCAACACCGTCACCCGCACTCGCAACGCGGTCTATACGCCCAACGGCAAGGGTCTTAACGTCTCGTTCACCCTCGATCACTACGGCGTCGACACCACGATCCTGGGCTTTTTTGCCGGTTTCTCGGGCGAGTTTATCGTCAAGGGCGCCGAGGCCCTGGGCGTGCCCGTCAAGCCCGTGTGGACCGACGGCATCACGCGCGTCAATGTCTTCCTCAACGCCGGTCCCGACACCGAGTACAACATGGTCAATGCAGGCGCTGCCATCAATGCTGCCAACGAGCAGGAAATGTTTGAGCTCATTGATTCGCTCGACGACATGACCTGCCTGGTCATTAGCGGCTCGCTGCCCCCCAACACCTCCGAGGGTTTCCTGGCCGAGGTACTTCGCCGTGTTAAGGCAAAGGGTGCCGAGTTCGTGCTTGATATCTCGAGCCATCAGCTGGCTGACCTCATTGCCATGGAGCCGTTGCTCATTAAACCCAATGACGATGAACTGCTCGACATCTTTGGCATTAAGGTGAGCGGTGGCGACGACGAGTCCGTCAAGGGTGCGATGGCCGAGCTCCACGCCAAGGGCGCTAAGAACGTGCTGTTAACCCTGGGTGGCGCTGGCGCGTACTTCTCCAACGGAGAGCACATCTGGTTTGCCAATCGCACCTTTGAGATCAAGCTGCTGTCGACGGTCTGCGCCGGCGACTCCTCACTTGCCGCCTTCCTGTCCGTGTGGCACGACGCTCCCGAGCGTGTTGAGGATGCCCTGCGCCTCTCGATGGCCACCGGCGCCAACGTGGTGGAGTGCCCCGGTCTGGGCGATTTTGCCAAGGTGGACGAATATAAGAAGCACATTGAGGTTCGCCAGGTCTGCTAGCCGCATCGATATGTCGTTGTCGAACACCCGCTTTGGATCTCCGAGGCGGGTGTTTTTTTGCGTTCTGGCCGCATGTGGCGCTTACTGTCCCGTTCGTTCGAATCGACGATATGATTGCATGTGCGCGCATGCTCGTTTCTTGCTAGACTTCTTGAGAACCATCGATTAACGTTTGCAGGCGCAGGAGGCCATAGCTATGTGCAATGTTTCGCTCAACGGTACGCAGCCGACCGATGCCTCCATCCGTGTCCTGCGTGCGCTCGAGGCAGCCGGTCTTGAGGCTTGGTATGTTGGCG
>USHS01000049.1 GCA_900554585.1 uncultured Collinsella sp. | reverse complement strand
CACGCTTGCCCAGCAGGTTCTGACGGAAACGACCCTGCTTGCCCTTGAGGGCCTCGGCGAGCGACTTGAGCGGGCGACCGCCACGGCCAGAGACCGGGCGACCACGACGGCCGTTGTCGAACAGGGCGTCCACGGACTCCTGGAGCATGCGCTTCTCGTTGTTCACGATGATCGCAGGGGCGTCCAGGTCGAGCAGGCGCTTGAGTCGGTTGTTACGGTTGATCACGCGACGATACAGGTCGTTGAGGTCGGACGCGGCGAAGCGGCCGCCGTCGAGCTGGACCATCGGGCGCAGATCGGGCGGAATGACCGGAATGACATCCAGGATCATGTTCGCGGGGCTGTTGCCGCCCTTCAGGAAGGCGTCAACGACCTCGAGGCGCTTAACGGCCTTCTCGCGCTTCTGCTTCTGGGAATCCTCGTCGGCGATGATGGCCTTGAGCTTCTCGGCCTCGGAGGGGAGGTCGATGGCAGCGAGCAGGTCGCGGACGGCCTCGGCACCCATACCACCCTTGAAGTACATGGAGTAGTAACGGGTCATCTCGCGGAACAGCGGCTCATCGGAGATGAGGTCGCGCTCGGTAAGCTTCATGAAGGCGTTGAAGGCGTCCGTGCGGAGCTGCTTCTCGTCCTTGCACTCTTCCTCGATGTCGACGATGCCAGAGGCGATCTCCTCGGGGGTCAGCGGCTCCTCGTCGGAGAACTCGTCAAAGTTCTCGGGGTTGCCCTGCTCCTTGAGGGACTCGATCTGGCGGGCGCACTCGGCATCGATCTCTTCCAGATCGGCGGCGAGCTCCTCGCGCAGGTCGTCAGCGTCGGCCTCGCGGGCCTCGTAGTCGACCTCGGTGATGATGTAGCTGGCAAAGTACAGAACCTTCTCGAGGTCCTTGGACTTGATGTCGAGCATACGGCTCATCGGGAAGCTCGTGGGGCTCTTGAAGTACCAGATGTGGGACACGGGAGCGGCGAGCTCGATGTGGCCCATGCGGTCGCGACGCACCTTGGCCGAGGTGACCTCGACGCCGCAGCGCTCGCAGACGATGCCCTTAAAGCGGATGCCCTTGTACTTGCCGCAGGAGCACTCCCAGTCCTTGGCGGGACCGAAGATCTTCTCGCAGAACAGGCCGTCCTTCTCGGGCTTGAGGGTACGGTAATTAATGGTCTCCGGCTTCTTGACCTCACCGTGCGACCAGGAACGGATCTGGTCGGCGGAGGCAAGGGAGATCTTTACCGAGTCAAAATCAGTAGCTTCGAAATCTGCCACAGTCAACTACTCCTTATCAGTGGTCGTGGCGGCGACAGCCTCGGGTGCCTCGGCGGTCTCGGCATCCTGGGCCTCGACGTCGGCGTCAACGCCGGCGAGCGCAGCCAGGTCGTCGAGAGCAGAGGTCTCCTCGGCGGTCACAGGGGCGGAGGCGTCCTCGTCGGCATCGTGCATGGGCTCGATGTCCAGCGCGAGGGAACGGATCTCCTTGACGAGAACCTTGAAGGACTCGGGGATACCCGGAACCGGAACGTTCTCGCCCTTGACGATGGACTCGTAGGTTTTGACGCGGCCCACGGTATCGTCGGACTTGACGGTCAGGATCTCCTGCAGGACGTTGGAAGCACCGTATGCGTACAGTGCCCAAACTTCCATCTCGCCGAAGCGCTGGCCGCCGAACTGAGCCTTGCCGCCCAGCGGCTGCTGGGTAACCAGGCTGTAAGGACCGGTCGAACGGGCGTGGATCTTGTCGTCAACCATGTGGCCGAGCTTGAGGATGTAGGACGTACCCACGGTAATGGGCTCGCGGAACTCCTCGCCGGTGCGGCCGTCGAACAGGCGGGTCTTGCCGCGCTCGTCAAGCTGGGTGACAAACTCGGGGCGCATGTGATCGCCAAAGGCAGCGGTGGCCTTGTTGAGCATGTTCTTGTTGGCGCGACGGATGACCTCGGCGATCTCGTCCTCCTTGGCGCCGTCGAAGACGGGCGTCGAGACGAAGAACGGACCGGGGACATACTTGTCGGAGTCGGCATCCTCGGTATCCCAACCGCAGGCAGCAGCCCAGCCAAGGTGGCACTCGAGCAGCTGGCCGACGTTCATACGCGAAGGAACGCCCAGCGGGTTGAGGATAACGTCGATCGGGGTACCGTCAGCCATGTAGGGCATGTCCTCGACCGGCAGAACGTTACAGATAACGCCCTTGTTGCCGTGGCGACCGGCGATCTTATCGCCCTGCTGGATCTTACGACGCTGGGCGACGTAGACGCGCACCTGCTCGTTGACGCCGGGGGCCAGGTCGTCGCCGTTCTCGCGGCTAAAGCGGACGACGTCGATGACGCGGCCATAAGCGCCGTGAGGCATCTTAAGGGAGGTGTCGCGAACATCGTGAGCCTTGGCACCGAAGATGGCGCGCAGCAGGCGCTCCTCGGCGGTCAGAGCGCTCTCGCCCTTAGGCGTGACCTTGCCGACCAGGATGTCGCCAGGGCCGACCTCGGCGCCGATGCGGATGATGCCGTCCTCGTCGAGGTTGGCAAGCATGTCCTCGGAGAGGTTCGGGATCTCGCGAGTGATCTCCTCGGGACCGAGCTTGGTGTCGCGGGCGTCGATCTCGTGACGGGTGATATTGATGGTCGTCAGCAGGTCCTCGGCCACCAGGCGCTCGGACACGACGATACCGTCCTCGTAGTTGAAGCCTTCCCACGGCATGTATGCCACGGTGAGGTTCTGGCCCAGTGCGAGCTCGCCATGATCGGTCGAAGGACCGTCGGCCAGAGGCTCGCCCTGCTCAACGGTGTCACCGACGCGAACGAGCGGACGGTGGTTGATGCAGGTGGACTGGTTGGAGCGCTGGTACTTGGCCAGGTGATACTCGTCCATGCCGCCGGCATGCTTGACGATAATCTTGGAGGCGTCGGCATAGATGACCTCGCCGGCGTTCTTGGCCAGGGTAACCTCGCCAGAGTCCAGGGCGGCGCGACGCTCCATGCCGGTACCGACATAGGGAGCGGCGGGGTGAACCAGCGGCACGGCCTGACGCTGCATGTTGGCGCCCATGAGCGTACGCTTGGCGTCGTCGTGCTCGAGGAACGGAATCAGCGTGGCTGCGACGGAGAGCATCTGACGCGGCGAGACGTCCATGTAGTCGACGTCCTCGACAGGCACGTCGGCGGGAGCGCCGAAGGAGCCGTCGAAGTCGCGGGTACGGGCGATCACGGTATGCGGACGAACAATCTTGCCCTCGGCATCAGTCGTGATGAACTCGTTGGTCTTGGGATCGAGCGGCGTGTTGGCCGGCGCGATGACGTGCTTCTCTTCCTCGTCAGCGGTCATCCAGTCGATCTGGTCGGTGGCAACGCCGTTCTCGACGCGACGGAACGGGGCCTCGATGAAGCCATACTCGTTGACGCGGGCGTAGAGGGCGAGCGAGCCGATCAGGCCGATGTTGGGGCCTTCGGGGGTCTCGATCGGGCACATGCGGCTGTAGTGCGAGTTGTGAACGTCGCGGACGGCCGTCGGCACGTTGGTGCGGCGGCTGGAGCCCGACTTGTGGCCGGCAAGACCGCCAGGGCCGAGTGCGGACAGACGGCGCTTGTGGGTCAGACCGGTCAGGGGGTTCGCCTGGTCCATGAACTGCGAGAGCTGCGAGGAACCGAAGAACTCCTTGATAGAGGCCACGATCGGACGGATGTTGATGAGCGACTGCGGGGTGATCTCGTCGATGTCCTGGGAGCTCATGCGCTCACGGACGACGCGCTCCATACGGCTCATGCCGATACGGAACTGGTTGGCGACGAGCTCGCCGACGGTGCGAATGCGGCGGTTGCCAAAGTGGTCGATGTCGTCGACCTTGAAGCCCTGCTCGCCAGCAGCGAGGGACAGCAGGTAGCGCAGCGTAGCGACGATATCCTCGTCGGTGAGCACCGTGACCTCTTCCTCGGTGGTGAGGTTGAGCTTCTTGTTAACCTTGTAGCGACCGACGCGGGCCAGATCGTAGCGCTGCGGGTTGAAGAGCAGGCCCTCGAGCAGGCTGCGGGAAGCATCCACGGTGGGAGGCTCGCCCGGGCGCAGGCGACGGTAGATCTCGATAAGAGCATCCTCGCGGGTAAGGGCGGTATCGCGCTCGAGGGTGCGCTTGATCACATCGGAGTTGCCGAGCAGCTCGATGATATCGTCGTTGGTGACGGCGATGCCAAGGGCGCGCAGGAACATCGTGGCGCTCTGCTTGCGCTTACGGTCGATGGAGACCATGAGCTGGTCGCGCTTGTCGACCTCAAACTCGAGCCAGGCACCGCGGGACGGGATGATCTGAGCCTTGTAGATCTGCTTGCCCGAATCCATCTCGGAGCTGTAGTACACGCCCGGGGAACGGACGAGCTGGGAGACGACGATACGCTCGGTACCGTTGATGATAAAGGTGCCCTGATCGGTCATCATGGGGAAGTCGCCCATAAAGACGAGCTGCTCCTTGATCTCACCGGTCTCCTTGTTAGTGAGACGGACGTCGGTCAGAAGCGGAGCCTGATAGGTCATGTCCTTCTCGCGGCACTCCTCGACGGTGTGCGCGGGATCGCCAAACTGATGCTCGCCGAAGGTAACCTCGAGAACATGGTTCTGGCTCTGGATGGGGCTGGATTCCTTGAACGCCTCACGAAGGCCCTCGTCCTTAAAACGCTCAAAGGATTCCCTTTGAACAGAGATAAGGTTGGGGAGCTCCATGGCCTCCGGGATTTTCCCGAAGCTGACGCGCTTGCGCTCAGTGGCAGTGTATGCGTAGGTCACCAGGTTTTTCCTCCTTCACGGAAATGCTCGGTGGATTGGCGAGGCATAGCTTCGCCAGTTATCGCAACCTAATAGTTTATCAGGTACCGACCGTTGAGCAAGAAAAGCCTTGACGTGATTGAGTTTTTGGAGTAGCAAAGTTTTTCGACAGAAAACATGCAGGTAGATGGATGTGCATCGAACACCTGTTCATATATTTTCTGTGAACAGAGGGCTAGCAATCGCAGCTCTTATAAAAAACGGGCGCGAACCGAAGTCCGCACCCGTAAATGTCGATGCCCGAAGGCTTACTTACGCATCAAACCGCCGCGCTCGTCGATGGCATCCCAGAAGGCGCCGGCAAAGCGAGGATCGCTTGCAGCCATGAGGGCGTTGGTGGCCATCCAGCCAGACGGGGTACCGGTATCGTAGCCCGACAGCGGGTCGATGACGACGGCGTACATGGCCTCGCGGTCGAGCGAGCGGGCCATGGCGTCGGTCAGCTGGATCTCGCCGCCCTTACCGGCCTGCTGATCGGCCAGCAGGTCCATGACCAACGGGCTCAGCAGGTAGCGACCGACGATGTACAGGTTGGACGGAGCCGCCTCGGGAGCGGGCTTCTCGACCAGGCCGCCGATGCGCCAAACGGCACCGGGCTCGTCGTCGGCGGCATTCTCGAAGCCCTCGAGAGCGCCCACGCGATCGCCGGCGATAACGCCATAGCGGCTGACTTCCTCGGGAGCGCACGCGGCAACGGCGATAACCGAAGCGCCACCGTGCTCCTTGGAGACAGCGAGCATCTTGTCGCAGATGTCACGGTTGGGCACAACGTAGTCACCCAGAAGAACCAGGAAGTTCTCCCCTGCCACAGCGTCGGCGGCAGAGCGAATGGCATGACCGAGGCCCTTGGGCTCGTACTGATAACGGAAGTCGACCGGCATACCACCCGCATGGGCGACGGCGTCGGCGTAAGCGTCCTTGCCGCGCTCGCGCAGCAGGTTCTCGAGCGAACGGTCGGGCTGGAAGTAGCTCAGCAGCTCGGGCTTACCGGGAGAGGTAACGATGATGGCGTCGTCGACCTCCTCGGGGTCGAGTGCCTCCTCAACGACATACTGAATGACCGGCTTGTCGAGCACCGGCAGCATCTCTTTGGGCGTGCACTTGGTGCCAGGCAGAAAACGCGTGCCAAGACCGGCGGCGGGGATGATTGCCTTCATGTTATTCAAGGATCCTTTCGCAGGCGCAGAATGCGCCCTATGCGTGCGACACGGCGGCCGCAGACCAAATTGCGATACCGAAATATCTTACCGCCGAGACATACGTCGCCGTAAGGCAAACGCAATTCTTCAGCAGGTCAACGCAAATTATTGCTCGAATGGTGCAATTTTACGCCCCAGCGGTAACGGGATTGGCACGGCGAAGACAACGGTGTTCTGCGTGCCGAGCAATGGGAATGAGGAGCCAAAACAAAAAAGACGGGGCTCGCAATGCGAACCCCGTCTGCAAAGGAATCTGGCGAGAAAGCCTGATTACTTGAGGGTGACAGCAGCGCCAGCAGCCTCGAGCTTCTCCTTGGCAGCCTCGGCGTCCTCCTTCTTGGCACCCTCGAGAACAGCCTTGGGAGCGCCCTCGACGACCTCCTTGGCCTCCTTCAGGCCAAGGTTGGTGAGCTCACGGACGGCCTTGATGACCTGAATCTTGTTGTCGCCGAAGCCCTCGAGCACGACGTCAAACTCGGTCTTCTCCTCGGCCTCAGCAGCGCCAGCAGCGGGAGCGGCGACAACAGCAGCAGGAGCAGCGGCGGAAACGCCGAAGGTGTCCTCGATAGCCTTGACGAGCTCGGAAGCCTCGAGAAGGGTCATTTCCTTAAGAGCATCGATGATCTCATCGGTGGTAAGCTTAGCCATTTCTAAGTCCTTTCGGTTTCCGTGCGGATGCACGGAGATCAGTTAAAACACGGCGCGAATGCGCCAGGGGTGCGGCGTTGCCGCCGCGGGTGAAAACAGCGACTAGGCTGCCTTCTGCTCGGAGACCTGCTGGATCGAACGAGCGAGACCAGAGGAAACGCCGTTGACGCAGACAGCGATGTCGCGAGCGAAACCGGAGATGAGACCGGCGATCTGGCCGAGAAGCTGATCCTTGGTGGGCAGCTCGGCGATAGCCTTAACATCATCGGCGGAAACGGCCTTGCCGTCGGAGATACCGCCCTTGATCTCAAGGACGCCCTTGGACTTAGCGGAGAAGTCCTTAAGGGCCTTAGCGGCCTCGACCGGCTCGGTCTCGTAGAACACATAAGCGACGGGGCCGGCGAGGATCTCGTCGATCTCGGGCTGCTCCTGGTTCTTGAGGGCGATCTTGACCAGGTTGTTCTTGTAGACCTTCATCTCGGCGCCGCACTCGCGAAGCTGATGACGCAGCTCCTGAGCCTGCTTAACCGTCAGACCGTTGTAGTTGACGACGAACAGACCGGCGTTCTCGGCGATACGGGACTCGATCTCTGCAACCTTGTCGATTTTGTACTGCTGGGGCATGAATTACACCTCCTCGAATTCTTTCCGGGCACGGTCCGCCACAAGGACGTGACGGGGGCATGTCCAAAAAGAAAGCCCCCGCGCTGCATGAGCGACGGGGGCGAGAAGACATATCTACTCGACCACCTCGGCTGGCGGGATATCCCATTAAGCTCGCGGGCGATGCCCGTTTGCACCGGCTGTCTCTGGCAGCGGATTCGTGCGTGAACCGAAAGTATTATGGCGGGGACCCCGGCGTCGGTCAACGGAAAACCGGGCTGCACACAATTCCACCATCCGGCACGCTCCGCCGAAGGCCAGGCGCAAGGTTTTCGTAGATTCCGCACGAGCCGAAAGCCACTTAATGTGGCTTTCGTGCGAGTCAGGACTTGACCGAGGCGAAAACGTATGCCCAGCCCGCCGGGCATTTCGAGGATAATTACTTATCCAATTCCTCGCGAAGAACGGGAATGAGCGATTCGAACGTCGCATCGATGGTCTTCTTTTTCAGCTCGCACTCCCAAATCACGTGCACGCGCCACCCCTGCTCTTGCAGCAAAGCGAGGTTTCGCTGGTCGCGTTCCACGTTACGCTCGAATTTCGGCACCCAGTATTCGGGATTCTTTTTCGGCGCAGGAGGGTTGCACTTTGGGCACCGGTGCCAGAAGCAGCCATTGATGAGCAGGCACACTTTCTTGCCCGGCCATGCCACATCGGGGCGACCGGGGGCTTTCCATTGCAGGCGATAGCCACCAAGCCCCGCTTCACGCAAACGCTCGCGCACAAGCAGCTCGGGCTTGGTGTCTTTGCTTTTGTTGCCTTGCATGCTCGCGTGGGTGG
>USHS01000048.1 GCA_900554585.1 uncultured Collinsella sp. | reverse complement strand
CGAGCGTGTTTCCAATGTTTCCGCAGCGTTTCGGGGGTGCCGTTTTGTGCGACTCCTGTTGCCTGGCGAGCACGCGTCCTCGGTTCACGCTAGAATGCACTCAACCTTTAAGCGATTTATCCATCCATAAGATGCACGAAGGAGCTATCTATGAGCGAACCCCTGCGCACCGTGAACGTCGGCCTCATCGGTCTGGGAACCGTCGGCGGCGGCGTGGCCCGTCTGATCAAGAGCCACCACGATGAGTACCTGGCAGCCTACGGCATCGACCTTAAGCTGACCCGCGCCTGCGCGCTTGCTTGGGAGCAGGCCGAGTCGGCAGGCATTGAGCGCGAGGCCTTTACGAGTGACTGGCACGACGTCGTCACCGACCCCGCCGTCGACATCGTCGTCGAGCTGATCGGCGGCGAGCATCCCGCAACCGAGATCTTTACCACTGCCTTTGAGCACGGCAAGCACGTCGTCTCTGCCAACAAGGCCCTGCTGGGCCGTCACGTCGAGACGCTTGCCGAGAAGGCGCGTGCGTGCGGCGTGCAGATTAAGTGCGAGGCCAGTTGCGGCGGCGGCATCCCCATCGTGAGCACGCTTGAGCACGACCTGGTGGGCAACAAGATCCTGACCATCGCCGGCATCCTCAACGGCACCACCAACTATATCCTGTCGCGCATGGACGCCGAGGGCGCCGATTACGCCGACGTGCTCGCCGACGCGCAGGCCAAGGGCTATGCCGAGGCCGACCCGTCCGCCGACGTCGACGGCTTCGACGCCGCCAGCAAGACGGCCATCCTCGCCTCCATCGGCTTTGGCACCCGCGTTACCACCGATGATGTGTACCAGCAGGGTATCCGCACCATCGGCGCCGAGGACATCGCCCAGGCCCGCGAGCTCGGCTACACCATTAAGCTGCTCGGCATCGCCCGCAACACCGACGCCGGCGTCGACGTCCGCGTGCATCCCACGCTGATCCCCGCCGACCACATGCTTGCCAAGGTCAACGGCGCCATGAACGCTGTTTACGTAGTGGGCGACGCCGTGGGCGAGACCATGTTCTACGGTGCCGGCGCAGGCTCCTTCCCCACCGCGAGCGCCGTCGTGGGCGATATCCTGTCGCTCTCCGAGCAGATCAGCCGGGGCGTGGCTCCGCTGCCCGAGATTGAGCCCTATGGTCACAACCTCGCCTTTAAGCCCATGGATGAGCTCCAGACCAAGTACTATGTGCGCCTGAAGGTCGCCGACCGCGTGGGCGCCCTGTCCGAGACGGTCGACATCTTTGCCAAGCACAACATTTCGATCTCGCTCATCAACCAAGTCGAGGACGGCAAGTCGGGTGTCAGCGATGCCTGCTCGGTCATCTTCCTGACGCACCGCGCACTCGAGAAGGACGTCCAGGCTGCCGCCGCGGAGCTTGCCAGCGTCGACTGCGTGGCCGAGGTCGCCAACGTCCTGCGCATCGAGGACGTCGAGGCCTGGACCGAAGGCGTCATGACCAACTAGTTCGGTTTACACCCCACAACGCATTTGCTCGAAGGGCTCCCGTCTGGTCTTGGACGGGAGCCCTTTTATTTGCACGCTCGGGGCGCATTGACGCGATCCGCGTTTGAACAATTTGACCGTTCGGTGTCAACCAGGGATACCGCTCACCGATAAGCAGACATGTTTGCTTTTGTCCGCCGCTATCCTGTGCTGCGTACGTCCACCCCCGAAGAATGGAGGCACCATGTTGCTCGAGGGCAAGAAAGCAATCATCACCGGAGGCACGCGCGGTATCGGCTATGCCATCGCCTGCCGCTTTATCGAGGAGGGTGCCACCGTCACCGTCTTTGGCTCGCGTCAGGAGACCGCCGATGCGGCCGTTGAGAAGCTGACAGCCGTCTATCCCGACGCCAAGGTCTGGGGTCGCTCCTGCGACCTCACCTCACTCGAAGCCGTGACCGAGGCCTTTACCCAGGCTGCAGCCGATATGGGCGGTCTCGATACGGTCGTCAACAACGCCGGAATCTCCCAGCGCTCACCCCTTTTGGACTATACAGCCGAGGAGTTCGCCAAAGTTATGGACCTCAACGTCGTCGCCGTCTTTAACGGTCACCAGGCTGCCGCCAAGATCATGACCGAGGCCGGCCACGGCGGCACCATCACCACCACAAGCTCGATGGTCGCCAAGTACGGCCAGCCCTCTGGCGTCGGCTACCCCACGTCTAAGTTTGCCGTCAACGGCATGGTCCAGTCGCTCTCGCGCGAGCTCGCCCCCATGGGCATTCGCGTCAACGCCGTTGCCCCAGGCGTAACCAAGACCGATATGGTCGCCAACCTGCCCGAAGAGGTCATCAAGCCCATCATCGCCACTATTCCGCTCGGTCGCATGGGCGAGCCCGAGGACGTTGCCAACGCCTTCGTTTTCCTTGCGAGCGACATGTCCTCCTATGTCACGGGCGCCATCCTCCCCGTCGACGGGGCAGCCCGCTCCTAAAGGTCGAAAGTTTCGGCTTCGAACCTCAACAGAGTTCAACGCAAAAGGCGCGCTGTCCGCATCAACCGCAGGCAGCGCGCCTTCTATTATTTGGACGGAACCCGTATCCCGACATTCCTTGCTACTTGCCGTCGTCGTCCTGGGCTTCATCGCGCGCGTAGAGCTCCAGCATGCGGCGGCGGTATTCGTGTACGGCGAGCTTGGCGCGCTCAAGGCGGCGGCGCTCACGCGGAGTCAGTTCGGACGGGTCAACCTCATCACCATAGGTCTTATCGGCAAGAAGACGCGCCGCGTCCACGATGCGGGCATCGATGTGGCCGCTCGCCGCCTCGGCGGAAAGACGCTCGGCAATCGTATCGAGCGTAGGCAGGCCCTCGAATACGCGACCATGGCCATGCGAGGTCAGCAGCTCGTGCTCGCGTGCGAGCAGGCTCGCCAAATCGTGATGGGCGCGCAGGATGTCAAGTGCATCGGATGGATGCTCGGCAACCTCTGCCACGGCGGCGACCGGCGCGGCGTCGACCACGCGGTAGAAGAGCTGCGCGAGCAATGGCATCAAGAACACCGTGATGGCACCGGCGGCAACCATGACCGACGCAATATCTTGCGACAGCGCGCCCGCGTTGACGGCCACGCTCGTTACGGCAACGATGATCGGCAGCGCCGTGGTGCAGTAGAGCGCCACGGTAATGCGGCCATACGCCGACACATCGCGCGTCACGGGACAAATGCTCATAGAGATGAGAATGGGCACGGCACGAATGATCAGCAGCGCCAAGATAAAGCCCACGAGCAGCCCGGGGCGCGACACCACGGCCGTCAGGTCGATCTTAGCGCCCGACACGGTAAAGAACACCGGGATCAAAAAGCCGTAGGCCAGGCCGTCGAGCTTGGTCTCAAGCGTATGGTTGCCCTCGGGGATGATATAGCGCAGGACAAAGCCGGCGGCAAAAGCGCCCAATACGATATCGAGGCTAAAGATGGCCGAGAACGCCACGAGCGTGACCAAAATAAGCACTGTCAGGCGTACGAACGTCTGCGACGTGGTATCGGCGCGCTCCTCGACAAACGCAAAGAAGCGGCTGCCGACGCGTTTGGAGCGGCTGGGGACCACGGCAAGCAGCACGCACACGGCGGCAAATAAGCCCAAGATCAGCAGCGTCTCGATGCCCGTACGGGCAGACAGCAGTACCGACATGGCGAGCACGGGGCCGAGCTCGCCCCACGTACCATAGGCAAGAATCGAATCACCGACGCGCGTTCCGGCAAGCAACCGCTCGCGCAAGATGGGCATGAGCGCCCCAAGCGCCGTCGAGGTCAAGGCGAGCGTCACGGCGATACCGTCGAAATGGCTGACCGAGAACCACGGCGTAAAGCGCACGGCAAGCCAGGCGATACCAAACGTGACGGCCCACGTCGCCAAGCCGTAGCGCCCCTCCACACCCGTAATGTTCTTAGGGTCGATCTCAAAGCCGGCGAGCAGGAACAAAAAGGCCAGACCCAGCTCGGACACGAGCGAGACCTCGGCATCTACATGGATGACGCCGAGCATATGGGGTCCCAGCACCGCGCCGAACACGAGCAAAAAGACCGTTTCGGGAACGGGCTTTCCGGGAATCGCCGAGGCGATGAAGGGGCTTGCAAAGGCCACGAGCGCGATGATGGCGAGTGAAACGAATGCCATGTGATGCCTTTCTCTTGTTTGCGCATCACTGTAGCACCCTCGCCGTCCTCAACGCGCCGCGAGCTGTCGTATCATAGTGAGGTTTACAAACATGTGGCTCAAGGCGACCGCAGGGCAGACCCCGCAAACCGACCGCTGCCGCATACCGTACCGTACGCCCAACCGATCAGGAAGGCAGGAACCAATGGTCTCTCGTATCTACGTGGAGAAGAAACCCGGGTTCGACGTCGAGGCTCAGCAGCTCAAGGGCGAGCTGACCGAGATTCTCGGCATCAAGGGCATCGAGGCCCTGAGGATCATCAACCGCTACGACGTCGAGGGCATCGACGAGGGGCTTTTCCGCTCCTGCGTGCCGACCGTCTTTAGCGAGCCCCAGGTCGATGTGACCTACGACGAGCTCCCCGCAAGCGATGGCGCCGTCTTTGCCGTCGAATTCCTGCCTGGCCAGTTTGACCAGCGCGCCGACTCCGCCAGCGAGTGCGTGCAGCTCATCAGCCAGGGCGAGCGCCCCGCCGTGCGCTCCGCCAAGGTCTATATGATCTCGGGCGCTCTGGACGAAGCCGCCATCAAGGCCATCAAGCACTACGTGGTGAACCCCGTCGAGGCGCGCATCGCCTCGCTCGACTTGCCCGAGACGCTGTACATGGAGACCCCCGAGCCCCAGCCCGTCGAAGTGCTCGACGGCTTCCGCGAGCTCGATGAGGCCGGCCTTGCCGCCTTCATCGCCGATCGCGGTCTTGCTATGGATGAGGCGGACATCGCCTTCTGCCAGCAGTACTTCCGCGATGAGGACCGCGACCCCACCATCACCGAGATCCGCGTGATCGACACCTACTGGTCCGACCACTGCCGCCACACCACCTTCGGCACCGTCCTAGATGACGTGACGATCGACGACGCCGTGGTGCAGCAGGCCTTCGACCGCTACATGGAGATGCGCCATGAGCTCGGTCGCGACGCCAAGCCCGTCTGCCTCATGGACATGGGCACCATCGGCGCCAAGTACCTTAAGAAGACCGGCGTCATGACCGATGTCGACGAGTCCGAGGAGATCAACGCCTGCACTGTCAAGGTGAAGGTCGATGTCGACGGCGAGGACCAGGACTGGCTGTTCCTGTTTAAGAACGAGACCCACAACCACCCGACCGAGATCGAGCCCTTCGGCGGTGCCGCCACCTGCGTGGGCGGCGCCATCCGCGACCCGCTCTCGGGCCGCAGCTACGTGTACCAGGCCATGCGCGTGACCGGCGCGGCCGACCCCACGGCGCCCGTGTCGAGCACGCTTCCCGGCAAGCTCCCGCAACGCAAGATCTGCCGCACGGCGGCGGCCGGCTACTCCTCCTATGGCAACCAGATCGGCCTTGCCACCGGCCAGGTCTCCGAGCTCTACCACCCCGGCTACGTGGCCAAGCGCATGGAGATCGGCGCCGTTGTGGGTGCCACGCCCGCGGACCACGTGCGCCGCGAGTGCCCCGCCCCGGGCGACAAGATCGTGCTTCTCGGCGGCCGTACCGGCCGCGACGGCATCGGTGGTGCCACGGGCAGCTCCAAGGCGCACAACGTGGAGTCGCTCGAGAAGGACGGCGCCGAGGTCCAGAAGGGCAACGCCCCCACCGAGCGCAAGCTGCAGCGCCTCTTCCGCCGCGGCGACGCGTGCCGCCTCATCAAGCGCTGCAACGACTTTGGCGCCGGCGGCGTCTCGGTTGCCATCGGCGAGCTTGCCGATGGCCTTCTCATTGATCTTGACCGCGTGCCCAAGAAGTACGACGGCCTCGACGGCACTGAGCTTGCCATCTCCGAGTCGCAGGAGCGCATGGCCGTGGCGCTGGCTCCCGAGGACGTGGACGAGTTCCTGGGCTATGCGCACGAGGAGAACCTCGAGGCCACGGTGGTCGCCGAGGTCACCGAGGAGCCCCGCCTGCGCATGACCTGGCGCGGAAAGACCATCGTGGACGTGAGCCGCGAGTTCCTCTCGTCCAATGGCGCGCCCAAGTCCACCTCGGTTCATGTCTGCGCGCCGCACGAGTACCACCACGAGTGGGCCGGCGACACCTTTGCGCAGAAGATGGTCTCCCTCGTGACAGACCTCAACGTAGCGTCCAACAAGGGCCTGGCAGAGAGGTTCGACTCCACCATTGGCGCCGCGACAGTCCTCATGCCGTTTGGTGGCACGACCCAGCTCACGCCGGCGCTTGGCATGGCAGCCAAGCTCCCCGTGGACGGCGAGACCACTACGTGCTCGGGCATGGCGTGGGGCTACAACCCCTACCTCATGAGCGAGGACGAGTACACGGGTGCCTACCTGGCCGTTGTTGAGTCCGTCTCCAAGCTCGTTGCCATGGGCTTCGAGCACAAGAACTTCTACCTCACGTTCCAGGAGTACTTCGAGAAGCTCCGCGACGACCCCAGGCGCTGGGGCAGGCCCACGGCCGCTCTTCTCGGCGCGCTCATGGCCCAGCTCGACCTGGGCATTGGCTCCATTGGTGGCAAGGACTCCATGTCCGGCTCGTTCGAAGACCTCGACGTGCCACCCACGCTGGTCTCGTTTGCCACCGGTCTGGGCAAGGTCGACCGCGTGACCTCGCCGGAGTTCAAGCACGCCGACGACCAGGTGATCGTTGTTGTGCCGGAGTACGCCGACGACGGCATCACTCCCACAGCGGAGTCCCTTCTCGCCGCGTTTGACTACGTCGAGAAGCTCATTGGCTCCGGTGCCGCGCGCGCGGTGAGCACGCCGGGCTACGGCTGCATGGCCGAGGCCATGTTCAAGATGTGCGTGGGCAACTTCATTGGCCTGCGCGTGCGCCCCGAGTTCACCCAGGAGGCACTGCTCAACCCCGCGTACGGCAGCTTTGTGATCGAGCTTGCGCAGGACGCCAACCTGCCCGAGGCGCCAAAGGGCGTGACCGTTGCCGCGTTTGGCCAGACGCTCGCGGAGTACGCGCTCTACGCATGCGGCGAGCGCATGTCCATCCTGAACGACCTGCAGAAGCCCTGGGAGAACGCGCTCTCGGGCGTGTATCCGTACCTGGGCAAGGCCGAGGGATCGGCATGCGCGCCCATCTCGTTTGACGCCGAGAAGGCAGGCGTCACGCCTACGCGCCACACGGCAGGTGCCAGCTACGCCAAGCCGCGCGTGGTGATCCCCGTCTTCCCGGGCACCAACTGCGAGTACGACTCCGCGCGGGCGTTTGAGCGCGTGGGCGCCGTGGCCAAGACGGTCATCGTGAACAACCTCACGCCGCAGGCGGTCTCCGAGAGCGTCGACGCCATGGTACACGCCATACGCGAGAGCCAGATCGTCTTCATCCCCGGCGGCTTCTCCGGCGGCGACGAGCCCGACGGCTCGGCCAAGTTCATCGTGGCGTTCTTCCGCAACCCCGCCGTCACCGAGGCGGTGCGCGACCTGCTCCAGGCGCGCGACGGCCTCATGCTGGGCGTCTGCAACGGCTTCCAGGCCCTCATCAAGCTGGGGCTTGTTCCCTACGGTGACATCGTGGACGCGCGCGAGGACTCCCCCACCCTCACCTTCAACCCCATTGGGCGCCACCAGAGCCGCCTCGTGCGCACGCGCGTGGCGTCGACCATCTCGCCGTGGCTCTCCAAGTGCAACGTGGGCGACGTGCACAACATCGCAATCAGCCACGGAGAGGGACGCTTCGTCTGCACCGCCGACGAGCTGGAGCGCCTGGAGGCTGCGGGGCAGATTGCTACGCAGTACGTGAACGCCGACCGACTGCCGTCCATGAACCTGCGCTCCAACCCCAACGGGTCGTTCATGGCCGTCGAGGGCATCACCTCGCCCGACGGACGCGTACTGGGCAAGATGGGCCACACCGAGCGCAGCGGAGAGGGCCTCTACAAGAACGTGCCCGGCAACGCGTACCAGCCGCTGTTCGAGGGTGGTGTGAGCTACTTCGCGTAAGCGCAGCCAGAGGGGGTAGCCGCAGTCGGCCTTCCCCC
>USHS01000047.1 GCA_900554585.1 uncultured Collinsella sp. | reverse complement strand
GCTCAGGAGTCTCGTGGGCTCGGAGATGTGTATAAGAGACAGGGCATAGACCTTCTGGTCATGCCGCCCTCTTTGAATGACAAGTTGTCGCTCTGGTGACCGCGCAGCGTCGAGCCATTACGCGGTTTGGTAAAACCGCGTAACCCTTAAGGCCGCTGGCCCATGCCACCCTCGAGGGTGACAGTCTCGCCGTTCATGTACTTAAAGTCGGGGCCGCAGAGCTGAACGACCACGCGGCCGATTTCCTTCTCGACGTCGCCGTAATGACCCGCCGGCGGCATGTGGACGTTGGCCTTGAACGCCTCGGGATAGGCATCCTGGAAGTTCTCGAGCGCAGCGGTCCAAGCAAGCGGGCACACGATGTTGACGTTGATGCCGTCCTTGCCCCACTCGTTGGCGGCAACGCGGGTCAAGCCGCGGATGCCTTCCTTGGCGGCGGCATAGCTGCACTGACCGTAGTTGCCAAACAGACCGGCGCCCGAGGCAAAGTTAACCACGGAACCCTTGGTCTCCTTCAGGTGCGGATAGGCCTTCTGCATGTACAGGTAGGTGGCATACAGACCGGAATAAATGCCCAGGTTAAACTGATCCATGGTGTGGTCGGCGATGGTCACGCCCGAGGCGCTGGCCTGGGCATTGTTGACGACGGCGTCGATGCGGCCGAACTCCTCGATGGCCTTGTCGATGACGTTCTGGACGACGGCCTCGTTATCCTGACCAGCCGAGACATCGGCCTGAACAGGCAGAACCTTGATGCCATACTCGGCCTCGAGGGACTCCTTGGCAGCCTCGAGCTTGGCAACGTTGCGGCCGGTAATGACGAGGTTCGCGCCCTCCTTGGCAAAAGCGATATCGATGCCGTAACCGATGGAGCCAGCGGAGCCGTCCTTAAGCGTGGCCTTGCCGCCGCCGGTGACGATCACGGTCTTACCAGTGAAAAGTCCCATACAAAGTCCTTTCGAATCGCGACGGGCACGCCCGCCGACTGCGCGCATCCAACTTCACGCGCCAAAAGCTGAAATGCAACTTTAGCGGGTTCAAGTGAAAAATAAAGACCGCAGCAGGCGAACGGCGCAACGTCTTTCGGCGAAGGGAATGTCAAGCGCAAACCAAATAAAGAGGCCGATTTTTTTGTTATCCACGCGAGCCATCGAACACGTTTTGAAACTTTGCTGCAGCGCGCGGGATGTCGGCGCGAGACTTTATCATAGGGTGACAAACAACGATGAGGAGCACATGCCTATGACAGACGAGCTGGACCCCCAGACTCAGCAGCATATTGATGATTCAGCAGACGTCGCCGCAGATACTGACGCTGCGACCTGCAATGATACCCACGTCGACGACGCCACTCTGGATAACGGTGCTGCGACGGAAATCCCTGCGGCCGAAGATGCCGGCGAGCAAAACGACGATTCGGCCGCTCAGGACGACGCCCCCGAAAAGGAAGCCGCCCCGCAAGTAGAAGGCCCCATCGAGGTATCTTCGGAAGAAGAGCTCGATGCCGTCATGGACTCCATGATGGATGCCGTCAAAGCGATGAAAAACGCCGTGGCCGACGCCGATGTTGACGCCGAAGAAGAGGAGGCTGCCGAGGCCGCCTCGACCTTCGTGCCTGGCGAGACCCCCGTTGCCGACCAAGGCAGCACCCTGCCCTCGTTCCTGCAGCTCGAGCATCCCACCATTGGTGCCGATGCAGTTGATCCGCACGCTGCCGGCTTTTCCGTAGTCGAGGGCGGCACCGGCAGCATCGCCACGCCGCAGACGCCCGATTCGGGCACGGCGAACGCCGCTCACCCGACCGCCCCGCACGCCCCCGCAGCCAGCCGCGATCTGGGAAGTGCCGTCTCAAACACCGCCAACGCCGTAGGCACTTTTATTGCCCAGGGTGCCTCGGCCATGCGCGAGATGAATGCCGCAAAGAAGGCACTCGCCGATGCACGCGATCACTTGGCAGAGTTGGAGCAGCGCATCGCCGATCAAGGCGAGGAGCTCGAGACACGCCAAGACATCGCAGGGCGCTACGACCAAATCGTTGCCGAGCAGCGTCAGACTATCGACACGGCACAAAAGGCCGCCGCGGCGGCAGAAATCGGCCGCGATACCCATGCTGCCAAGGCAACAGAGCTCAAGGCGCAGCTCGAGCAAATAAAAGAAGAGGACGACGCCACCGAGCGGCGTCTCAAAGCCGCACTCGATGCCGTGGAGGCGCGCGAAGCCAGCTCGCGTGAGACTGGTAACCGCCTCGTTCGACGCCTCGAGGATTCCAAGCGCATCCGCGACAAGGTGCAGGCCGAGCGCGACGCCGGCATTGCCGCAGCTCAGCAAACCGTCGACGCCACGCGCGCTCAACTCGAAACGCTGCGCCACGAGTATGCCGAGCTGCAGCGCAATCCTTCGGCAAATCCCGCCAATTACACGGTGCGCACCAGCGAGCTTTCGATGCAGATCTCCGACACGGCCGATGCTCTGCGCAAAGCCGAGGAAGATGTCCCGCACATCACCGCCGATCTTGAGCACTCGCTCGCGGCCGCCGAGCACGCCGTCGAGCAGGCGCAAGCCCCCATCGCCGACGCCAAGCGCGCCCATCAGGCCGTGACGGCCGAGGCCGATGCCGCGCGCGATGAGCTGCAGACCGCAAAAGCCGCCGCGGCAACGCGCCAGCGCGAACTGCGCGAGAAGATCGCCGCCGAGGACAAGGCGCGTCGAGAGCAAGAGCAGGCTATCGCCGATGCCCAGGCTGACGTCGCGCACGCACAGTCGATCATCGAGCAGGCGACCGAGGTGCACGACCATCCCGAGATTACCGAATCGCTCGCGGGCTCTCTGGTCCGCGATAAGGCCGAGTACGCCGAAACCGAGCACGAAGTGGCTCAACTCGAAGCCGCCGAGGACGACGTGCGCGAGCGCACCCGCGACTCACGCATCAAATTCACCGGCGCCATCGTCTGCATTGTCGCCGTAATCCTCGTGATCGTCCTGATCTGGCTGTTCGCGAGCAAGTAAACCAGCTGCCAAAAAAACGCTCAACGCAGTTGCGGTGAGATAGTTCCTGTTTAGCCCTCAAAAAGGCCAATTCAAGAACTATCTCACCGCAACTTTTTGATTGGTGCAAAGGGGTCAGGCTACTTTGCACCAACTTGGTGCATATAAACCAGTCCCCATTGCACCAACAACGTTTGCCCAGATAAAACCTGCCAAAATAAACCTATCCCTTTTTGGCAGGTTGAACCACGGCAACGCCGATGTTTTGGCGCGGACAGCGAAAACCCGCCAGAGCGAGCAAGGTGCCTTGAAACAAGGCGGCATTGACCTTCTGGTCATGCCGCCGAAGTTGAAAGGCAGATTGCCGCTCTGGCGGGTTTGCAGCGTCAACTGGTTACGCGGTTCGTAGAACCGCGTAACTACAAGATGAGCATGGCGTCGCCAAAGCTGAAGAAGCGGTAACGCTCTTCGATAGCAGCGGCGTAGGCATCCATAATTTGGTCGCGGGTGGCAAGTGCGCTCACGAGCATCATGAGCGTGGAGCGCGGCACGTGGAAGTTGGTGATTAGCGCGTCAACCACGTGATAGGTTGAGCCGGGCATGAGGTAGAGCTGCGTTGTCGCGTTCTCGCGCACCACGATGTCGCCGCGGCCGAGCGTATCGGCCCCGTCCTCGCGGCCCTCAAAATAGCGCGCCGTCACGGCCGGATCGGACACCGGGGCATCCACGTCAAAGGCGCTCTCGAGCGAACGCACTGCGGTGGTGCCGACGGCGATCACGCGATGCCCCTCGGCCTTCGCCTTATGCACGGCGTCGACAACCTCCTGCGACACGTGGTAGCGCTCGGTGTGCATGACGTGCTGCGTGGGGTCGTCCTCCTCCACCAGACGGAAGGTATCGATGCCCACCTCGAGCTCGACGGCGGCAAATTTCGCACCCTTGGCCTCGATAGCGGCCATGAGCTCGGGAGTAAAGTGCAGGCCCGCCGTGGGAGCGGCAGCCGAGTGCTCCTCCTTCATGGCGTAGACGGTCTGGTACTTCTCGGGATCGCCCTCATAATCGGTAATGTAGGGCGGCAGCGGCACGTGGCCGGCAGCGTGGATGGCCTCGTCGAGCGTACGCGGGTCGCCGGCGGCGTTGCAACCGGCCGGCTCAAAACGCACCAGTCGGCCGCCGCGGCTATCGGTGACAAAGTCGACGACCTCGGCCGTCAGCACCACGGGAGCCCCCTCGGGCGCATGGGCGCCACCGGCGCGATACTCAATATGAGCACCGGGCTTCAGACGCTTGCCCGGCTTGACCAGGCACTCCCAAACATGGCCCAGCGGATCCATGTCCTCGCGGCGCTTGAGCAGCAGCGTCTCGACCACGCCACCCGAGCCGGCTTTGCGGCCGATCAGGCGGGCCGGCATCACGCGCGTCTTGTTGATGACGAGCACGTCGCCCGGCTCGATATAGTCGATGATGTCGCGGAAGATGCGGTGTTCAACGGTACCGCCGTGCTCCAGCGGCTTTCCCGCCTTAGAGCCCTTGCGGTCCACTACCAGCAGGCGGCAAGAATCGCGCGGCTCGGCAGGCGCCTGGGCGATGAGCTCTTCGGGCAGGTTATAGTCAAAATCATCGGTACGCATAGACACGTCGGATACTCCTTATATAGCTAAAGTCCGTTCTACATCCTAGCAGGCTGCCAGCTCAAAAGAACTACTTTTTGGACGCTTTGCGCTCGTCGCGGATGCGGGCGCGGTCCATGGCCGCCTCGACGGCCGAGAACCGGCAGCCGCAGTAATTCTGCCGATACATACCCAGCTCGCGCGAACGACGCGTGGCCTCGGGATAATACGGGCGAAAATCGCGAATCACCGGCGTAAGCCCGCGGGCGGCAGCCAGACGCTCCAACACATCATTGCAGGTCTCGAACAGCTGATACGGCGAGACGGCGAGCGTCGTGCCCACGAACTCAAACCCGCGCTCCTGGGCCACGCGGCATGCCTCGGCCAGGCGCAGGGCATAGCACGCGCGACAGCGACGAGGTCGATCGGCGCCCAGTGGGGCCACGCCGGCCTCCCAGCGCTCGCGGTCCTCCCCCGCCTCGATGAGCTCGATGTCACCATCGGCACACCACCTGCGCAGCTCGTCCAAGCGCCGCTGCCATTCATCGCGAGGCTGAATATTGGGGTTGGTCCAGCAAATCGTGGGCTCAAACCCTTCCTCGCGCAGCAGGCGAACCGGCTCCAGCGAGCACGGCGCACAGCAGGCGTGCAACAACAACGGCTTCATCAACATCCCCGTCCCGGAAAAATCATCCCAAATAGACTACCTTGCGAGAAAGCGGACACCAAAGGATGTGTCCTCGCAGGCGACAATGCGGCGGTCGCGCAAAATGGTCCGCACGTAATACCAGTCGCCCACACAGCCCGACAAATGCAAGCCGGCCGCCAGGTAGCACAACAGCGGATAGCCCGAGAACGCAAACCCCAGGGCAAACGCCACCGTCAAGGCAACCGTCGGCGCTAGGCAAATGACCATGTACCTCACACGCGAATACACCACGCCCTCGGCGCAGGCGTAAATCATGCAGGTTTCGCGATTCGCCCCGAAGGTCACCCGCACGCCCGCAGGCGCCAGCAGCTTAAAAAACACACCGTGCACCAGCTCGTGCACGGCAAATGACGTCGCCGAAACCGCAGCCAAGCCGACTATCCAGCCCAAGACGGCCATCCAACCGCCCGCGTCAGCCGCATCCAGGTCCGCGGGCCCACCCAGCAGCATAAACACCGGCACCAGGCACACGGCAAATGCACCGAGCACGGCCATCCCCCACACAAAGCAGGCGTGCAGAAAATCCTCGTCCTCAAACGCATGTATGTTGGAAATCTCATTCATAGCATCTTAGGATAGCGCCCCTGCCACGTACCCGTCCGCATGTGCGATAATGTCGAACGATATGCACGAATTGACCACCGCGTCGTCAGGCCTTGCGCCCGGCCGCGCTCTCACCATATGCGAAGGAGTCCCATGGCATCCAAATACTCCATGAACGACCGTCCCAGCTGGCCTCGCCGCGCCATCGTTACCGCCGGCGAGCCCTACGGCAACAAGGGCCTTCACTTTGGCCACGTTGGCGGCGTCTTTGTCCCGGCCGACTTCTTCGCCCGCTTCCTGCGCGACCGCCTGGGCCGCGAGAACGTCATCTTCACCTCGGGCACCGACTGCTACGGCTCGCCCATCATGGAGAGCTACCGCAAGCTCAAGGAGAACGAAGGCTACGACAAGTCCATCGGCGAGTATGTCGAGTCCAATCACTCCCGCCAGGCCACGACCCTCAACAACTACAACATCAGCTGCGATATCTACGGCGGCTCGGGCCTTGATCCGGCTGCGCAGATTCACAACGAGGTGACCGCCGAGATTATCGAGCGCCTGCACGAGCAGGGCACCATCTCCAAGCGCTCCACGCTGCAGTTCTACGATGCCAAGGCCGGCACGTTCCTCAACGGCCGTCAGGTGATCGGCCGCTGCCCCATTCAGGGCTGCAAGTCCGAGAAGGCGTACGCCGACGAGTGCGACCTGGGTCACCAGTTTGAGCCCGAGGAGCTCATCGCTCCCAAGAGCCAGCTCACCGGCGAGGTGCCCGAGCTGCGCCCGGTCGACAACCTCTACTTCGACCTGCCGGCCTACCTCGACTTTATGAAGACCTACGCCGCCAAGCTCGCCCAGAACCCGCAGGTTCGCTCCGTGGTCTCCAAGACCATGGAGGAGTGGCTGCTGCCGGCACAGCTCTATATTCAGAACAAGTTCCGCGAGGCCTTCGACGCCGTCGAGGACCAGCTGCCCGAGCACACCGTGCTGGAGCCCGAGGGCAACAAGAGCAGCTTTACCGTCACCTTCCCCAGCTGGAAGGAGCGCGACGACGCCCACGCGGTGCTCGCCAACGGCGGCGTGCGCTTCCGCAGCGGCAAGGCGCTCGTGCCCTTCCGCATCACCGGTAACATCGACTGGGGCGTTCCGGTGCCCGAAGTCGACGGCGTGAACGACGTCACCTGCTGGTGCTGGCCCGAGAGCCTGTGGGCGCCCATCAGCTATACGCGTACTGTGCTCGCCCGCGACGCCCGCGCCGCCGGCGTAACCGAGGGCATCGCCGCCCAGGACGCCGCCCTCATGAGCGAGCCCGCCGCCGATTCCACGCAGGTACCCGCACCCACCTACCAGCACAGCTCGCTCGACTGGCGCGACTGGTGGTGCTCGGACGACGCGCAGATCTACCAGTTCATCGGCCAGGACAACATCTACTTCTACTGCATCGCGCAGACCGCCATGTGGGAGGCCCTGGGCTGGAACCTCACGCAGAGCACCGTCAGCGCCTGCTACCACCTGCTCTACATGGGCAAAAAGGCCAGCTCGTCCTCGCAGACGCCTCCCCCGCCGGCAGACGACCTGCTCAACCACTACACCTGCGAGCAGATGCGCGCGCATTGGCTGTCGCTCGGCCTATCCGAGAAGCCGGTGAGCTTTAGCCCCAAGGCATACGACACGCGCGTGACCGGCAAGGACAAGGACGGCAACGAGGTGCGCGCCTGCGACGACAAGCGCGTTATCGATCCGGCCCTTAAGGAGAGCGCTCTCTTGACCGGAGTGTTCAACCGCCTGGCCCGCAGCTGCTTCTACGGCGTCGCCGTCAAGGAAGGCGACGAGAGTCCCTATCGCAACGGTTGCATTCCGGCCGGTGCCGCCTCTGCTGCCGTGGTCGAGGCTGCCGAGCAGGCCGCCCTTGCCTTTGAGCAGGCCATGTACAAGTTCGAGACGCACCGCGCGCTCGCCGTGTGCGACGACTACCTGCGCGCCGCCAACAAGCGTTGGAGCGATGCCTCCAAGGCCGCCAACAAGCTCGAGGGCGAGCCGGCCAACGCCGCCATGAAGCAGGCCCTGGTCGATGCCTTTACCGAGCTGCGCATGGCGACCGTTCTGATGCACGGCATCGTCCCGGCCGGCTGCGAGCTCATCTGCGAGTATTTCGACGTCGACCCGGTCGCCTTCTTTAGCTGGGACAACATCTTTGCCTCCACGGACGAGTTTGTGGAGAGCCTGGGTGAGAAGCCCGGCGAGCACCGCGTAAAGCCACTGCCCCCGCGCTTCGACTTCTTTAGCAAGCACGAGAGCCAGTACTAAAGCACGCCAGCAGCAGCGTGCCCGGAAAGTAGTCAATTTGGGACGGGAAGGAAAGACGGATGTCCAAGCCGCGTCGTCGTAAGCAGAAAAAGCAGGTTAAGCC
>USHS01000046.1 GCA_900554585.1 uncultured Collinsella sp. | reverse complement strand
TATTCGTCGGCAGCGTCAGATGTGTATAAGAGACAGGGACAGCGCAAGATCGAGGTTGAGCTCAAGCGTCGTCATGTCGTGCTTGACGATATCCCCGGGTATCCCGAGGCATATTTTGCCGTGGATGACGACTTGGCCCGCGCTTCGGCCTTGCTCGCTAAACGTCGCGTCCCCGAGGTCCGTGCATTCGAAAAGCTCGTCAGGTTTTTGATGGGTAAGGGTTTTTCGTATCACATCGCCGCCGATGCCGTTAAGGCACGTCTCGATGCCTTAAGCGAGGAGTGTGCCTTGTAAGCGTGCACCTGTTACGCCCCTGCCGTTCACCGCTCGATTGGCGCCGTGCCGGGTGCGTTTATTTGACAGTTGTTGCGGTTCAACGTAGGATAAATACTGTCATTTGCTTTGTGATATGTGCTCATCTGTGATGAGTTTGTTTATATGTTTATCTGTATCCGACCCGCATAAGCTGCGCCCATATTACTCAAATGTCGCGAGCCGTTCGTAAGGACGGTTCGCTTTGCTGTGTAACGAATCCATAAAAAGGAGTGAGCATGCCTATCATTGCAGCGCTCGTTGGCCTCGTTTTGGGTGCCATCGCCGCCATTGCCTACATGCGCACCGCCAAGCAGGGTAGTCTTCACGAGGCCGACGAAAAGATTCAGTCGGCACACGCGCAGGCAGAGTCCCTGATCGGTGATGCAAAGCGTCAGGCCGAGACCCTCAAAAAAGAGGCTCTGCTCGAGGCTAAGGAAGAGATCATCAAGAACAAGCAGGCCGCCGAGGCCGAGGACAAGCAGCGTAAGAGCGAGATTCGTACGCTCGAAAATCGTGTGATGCAGCGCGAGGAGTCGCTCGATCGTCGCAACGATGCGCTCGATAAGCGCGAGCACCAGCTGTCCAGCCAGGCTGGCCAGGTCGAGAAGCGCTCTCGCGAGCTTGAGGAGCTCTGCGCCAAGCAGACCTCCGAGCTCGAACGTATTGCCGACCTTACGCGCGAGGATGCTCACAAGGAGTTGCTCGACAAGGTCCGCGGCGAGGTTACCCACGAGGCGGCCACCATCATCCGTGAGTCCGAGCAGCAGGTCCGCGCCGAGTGCCACAAGACCGCCCAGGAGATTCTCTCCCTGGCGATTCAGCGTTGCGCCGCCGACCATACCGCCGAGGTCACCGTCACTTCCGTGCATATTCCCTCCGATGACCTCAAGGGTCGCATCATCGGTCGTGAGGGTCGTAACATCCGCACCTTCGAGCAGGTGTCTGGCGTCAACCTCGTGATTGACGACACCCCCGAGACCGTTGTACTTTCGAGCTTCGATCCGGTCCGTCGTGAGACTGCCCGCGTGGCGCTCGAAAACCTCATTGCCGACGGTCGTATTCACCCCGCCCGCATCGAGGAGATGTATCACAAGGCCGCCGACTTGGTTCAGCAGCGCGTGCGCGAGGCTGGCGAACAGGCTGCCTTCGATACCGGCATCCACGACCTGCACCCCGAGATCGTTAAGACCCTGGGTGCTCTGCGCTACCGCACCTCGTTTGGTCAGAACGTGCTCCAGCATTCCCTCGAGGTTTCCGACCTGTGCGGCGTGATGGCTTCCGAGCTTGGCCTGGACGTTGTGACCGCCAAGCGTGCCGGTCTTCTGCACGACCTGGGCAAGGCCATCGACCACGACGTTGAGGGTCCGCATGCTGTCATTGGCGCCGAGCTTGCCCGCCGTTATGGTGAGAAGCCCGTTATCGTCCACGCAATTGAGGCCCATCATGCCGATGTCGACCCCAACACGGTGCTCGACGTTCTGGTCCAGGCTGCCGATGCCGTCTCCGCCTCTCGCCCCGGTGCCCGCCGCGAGTCGGCTGAGAACTACATCAAGCGCCTTGAGAAGCTTGAGGAGATCGCCAACTCCCACGACGGCGTCGAGCGTACCTATGCCATGCAGGCCGGTCGCGAGGTTCATGTCATGGTCCAGCCGGATAAGATCTCCGATGCCCAGTCCACGGTGCTTGCGCACGATATCGCCCATCAGATCGAGGAAGAGATGGAGTATCCCGGTCAGGTTCGCGTTGTCGTGATTCGCGAGAGCCGTGCCGTCGATATCGCTAAATAATATGAACGACGCGAACGAGCTCATCTCATTTATCGCGTCGATGTCGGGGGAGGGCAACCTTCGCGTCGAGGAAAACCTTGGCGAGGGGTATGTCCGCCTCCGTGTTTCGGAGGCCGAGCGCCGTCAGGCCAAGCATGACATTCAGCACGTAGAGGACATTGTCATCGAGATGCTGCGTAATGCTCGCGATGCCGGAGCCGATAAGGTCTATCTTGCCACGACCAAGGAGGAGGGTGTTCGCACTCTCCTCTTCCTGGATAACGGTTCGGGTGTGCCGCAGGATATGCAGGAGCGTATCTTCGATGCCCGTGTCACCTCCAAGCTCGAGAGCATGAAAATGGACCGTTGGGGTGTTCACGGTCGTGGTATGGCGCTGTTCTCTATCAAGCAGAACACGGATGAGGCGCGCGTTGTTACCTCGGGCGTCGATTTGGGCTCCGCGTTTAAGGTGTGTGTTGCTACCGATCGCTTGGGTGAGCGCGCCGACCAGTCGAGCTGGCCTCAGGCGGTTAAAGACGATGACGGCCGCTATGTATGTGCTCGCGGCCCCCACAACATCATTCGTGCTGCGTGTGAGTTTGCCCTTGAGGAGCTGCGTTGCTGCGATGTGTATCTGGGCTCTCCGTCCGAGATCGCTGCGACCCTGTACGCTCAGGCCTCGAGTCGTCTCGATACGTCGCGCCTGCTCTTTATCGATGACGAGTGCGAGCTTCCGGTTATCGATCGTTTGGGCATTGCCTCGGATGCCGAGGACTTTATCCGGATCTGCTCCGGGTTGGGTCTCGAGATGTCCGAGCGCACTGCCCACCGTATTCTGTCGGGACAGATTAAGCCCGTTCGCGGCGTGACCGCGCGCCTGCTGCGCGAGCGTGATTCCACCTCGCATGCGCCGGCTCCCGTCGATCTTGCCAAGGACCGTCGAGGTCTTCGCATCGCCAAGGATGATATGGCGCAGTTTTCGCGTGCGGTCGAGCGTGACTTTAACGACCTCGCTGCCCGGTATTACCTCAATCTGTGCGGCGACCCTAAGATTCGCGTTTCGCGTGATCGCATCACGGTGACGTTCGATCTTGCCAAAGAGGAATAAAATCTTTACCGAGTCCGTTCGGTACGATACAGTTATTGCAGTTAAAACGTACTTTTAAACGCAGGAGTTTCTTCATGGATTGCCTGAAGGTATCAAGCAAATCATCGCCCGCGTCCGTTGCCGGCGCCATTGCCGGCATGGTCAAAGATGGCGTCCCCGTCAACATTCAGTGCGTCGGCGCCGGTGCCGTCAACCAGGCCATTAAGGCCGTTGCCATTGCGCGCGGCTTTCTGATTCCGACCGGCTTTGATGTCTCCTGCGCGCCGGTGTTCTCCGACATCCTCATTAACGGGGAGTCGCGCACGGCAATCCGTCTCTCTATCTACGTTCACCAGATTAATCGGGCTGCTATGGATAACGTCGTCATGGACGACGTTAAGCCTGTTGCGTAAACGAGCCGTCTGCACGCTTGTAGCACCTATGCGCCCCGTCGACACCATCGTTAGGATGTAAGCTCATGCACCAGCGTTCCGTACGCGATATTCTTGCCGGTAAAACCTACTTTATCCGCACATTCGGCTGCCAGATGAATCAGCACGACTCCGAGCGCGTGAGTGGCTTGCTCGATTCGTATGGCTGTCTTATGGCGCTCGATCCGGAGCATGCCGATATTGTCGTGTTCATGACGTGCTGTGTTCGCGAGGCTGCCGATACGCGCCTGTACGGTCAGTGTAATTCCTGTAAGAGCCTTCCTCCTTCGCCTTCGGGAAAGCGTGTGGTCGCCGTGGGCGGCTGCATCGCCCAGCGCGATGGCGAGGGCTTGCTCACCAACGTCGATAACGTCAACGTCATTTTTGGCACCCATTCTATTGCGCACGTGGCCGAGCTTGTCGCCGAGGCGTTTTTGGATGGCAAGCGCCATATCCGCACGAATGAGCATGAGGATACCGACGCCATGAGTATGCCGTGGCATCGCGAGACGCAATATCACGCTTGGGTGCCCATCATGACGGGCTGCAACAACTTCTGTACGTACTGCATCGTGCCCTACGTCCGTGGTCGTGAGAAGAGCCGTCCCTTCGAGGAGATTGTCGATGAGGTGACCGGGCTTGTGCGCCAGGGCGTGCGCGAGATTACGCTGCTGGGCCAAAACGTTAACTCCTACGGTCGCGATTTGTTTGGTAAGCCGCGCTTTGCCGACTTGCTGCGCGCCGTGGGCGATACGGGCGTGGAGCGCATCTTCTTTACGTCTTCGCATCCCAAGGACCTGCTGCCCGAGACCATCGACGCCATGGCCGAGACGCCTGCCGTTATGCCGCAGCTGCACCTGGCCGTCCAGTCAGGTTCGACGCGGATCCTCAAAGAGATGAATCGCCGTTATACACGCGAGGACTATCTGGGCCTGGTCGATCGCATTCGCAACCGCATGCCCGACATCGCGCTCTCGACCGACATTATCGTTGGCTTCCCGGGCGAGACTGAAGATGACTTTGAGCAGACGCTCTCACTTGCCGAGACGGTCCGCTATGCTCAGGCCTATACCTTCATCTATTCCAAGCGCGCCGGTACCCCGGCCGCCGAGATTGATGATCCTACGCCGCATGAGGTTATTCTCGAGCGTTTCAACCGCCTGGTTAAGGTTATCGAGACCACGGCACACGAGTATAACCAGGGTGAGCTTCATACTGTGGTTCCGGCGCTCATTGAGGGAACGAGCAAAAAGAATGACGCGGTGCTACTGGGCAAGAGTCCCAAGAATCAGACCGTGCATGCGCCTATCCCAGAGGGTTACAGCATCGACCAGCTTGTTGGCAAGATCGTTGATGTTGACGTTGACGTTGCCAAGACCTGGTATTTGTCTGGCTCCGTTGTGGGCGAGCCGCGCTAATGGTTGCTCCCGGGGCAGGTCTTTCCGCCGTTGCGATCGTCGGTCCGACGGCGGTTGGTAAGAGCGATGTTGCCGATCGTTTGGCAGCTCGTCTTTCGTCCGAAGTGCTGTCGTGCGATGCGATGCAAATCTATCGCGGCATGGATATCGGTACCGCAAAGATGATGCCCGAGGAGTGCTCGGTGCCCCTGCGCCTTGTCGATATCGTGGATCCGGGCGTCGCGTATTCTGCTGCGCTCTATCAGTCTGATGCTCGGGCGCATATCGAGCGTTTACATGGCGAGCACCGTCTTCCGGTCTTTTGCGGCGGAACGGGCCTGTATCTCAAGGCTGCACTCGATGAAATGGATTTTCCTTCGGGAGAACTCGAGGACGAACGTCGCGCTGGCTACCAGGAGCTTGCCGAGCGCATTGGCGAGGATGCACTGCATGCCTTGCTTGCCGAACGCGACCCAGAATCGGCTGCCGTGATTCATCCCCATAACATGCGTCGTGTGATTCGTGCGCTCGAGATGCACGATGACGGCGTGTCGTATGCCCAGCAGAAGTCGAAATTCAGCGTCCCGCACGAGCGTTATCATGCCTTGTGGTTTGGTCTGATGCGTAGTCGTGAAGTGCTCTATGAGCGCATTAACCTGCGTGTCGACCTTATGTTTGAGCAGGGACTGGTTGATGAGGTCCGTGGCCTTATGGACCAGGGCCTGGGCGATGCACTGACGTCGATGCAGGCAATCGGTTACAAAGAGATTATTGATGCCTTGCGTGGCGCTATTACCATGGATGAGGCCCGTGAGCTTATCAAGATGCGCTCACGTCGCTATGCCAAGCGCCAGCTTTCCTGGTTTAAGCGTGACGATCGCATCGTGTGGTTCGATATGGATGAGTTTACGATCGATGAGGTCGTTGATGATATTTATCATCGCATCGAGGCTGCTTAATGGCTCGTTTCCCTTTGGTCCCCACGGCGTCTGAACCCGAGCGCGCCATCTTGGTTGGTGTTGATTGGCGCGATAACGCCTGGCCCCTCGACCGTTCGCTCGACGAGCTCGAGCGTCTAGCCCACACTGCTGGGGCCCAATGCGTTGCACGCTTGTCTCAGCGCCTGGTCAAGCCCTATCCCAAATCGTTTATCGGCTCCGGAAAGGTCGAGGAGCTGTGCGGTTTGGTGCATCGCATGGATGCGGATGTTGTTATCTTCGACGACGACCTGACGCCCTCGCAGCAGTCCTATCTTGAGAAAGCCGTGGGCGATCCGGTCAAGATTATTGACCGTACGGCATTGATTTTGGATATCTTTGGCCTGCATGCCCAGACTCGTGAGGGCCGCTTGCAGGTGCAGCTGGCACAGTTGCAGTATCTGCTGCCTCGTCTGCGAGGTATGTGGAGCCATCTTGCTAAGGAACAGACGCGTGGTGGTATTGGCTCGCGCTTTGGCCAGGGCGAAAGCCAGCTCGAGGTCGACCGTCGCCTAATTCGTAATAAGATCGCAGCTCTTCGACGCGAACTGAAACAGGTTGAACAACGTCGTGATGTGCAATCGAAAAGCCGTATTGAATCGCCGGCGTTTCGCGTGGCGTTGGCTGGCTACACCAATGCCGGCAAGTCGACGTTGCTTAATCGATTGACGGGATCCACGGTACTTTCGCAGGATAAGTTGTTTGCCACGCTCGATCCTACGACGCGCTCGTACCGTTTGCCCGGTGGCCGTGGCATGACGATCACCGATACCGTCGGCTTTATTCAAAAGCTGCCCCATGGCCTGGTCGACGCGTTTAAATCTACGCTTTCCGAGGTGCTCGGCGCCGATTTGATTCTTAAAGTTGTAGACGCTTCCGATGAGGATTACGAGCGTCAGCTCGAGGCGGTTGATCGTGTCCTTGACGAGATCGGTGCCGGTGAGCGCTTGACGCTTACCGTGTTCAATAAAATTGATCTGCTCGATAGCGTCGATCGCTTGAGCTTTCGCCGGCGCTATCCCGAGGCGGTGCTGTTCTCGGCTCAGACGGGTGTGGGTCTTGATGACTTAGTCGACCGCATCGCTCGTGAGGCGGCCGCTACGGATGTGTTGCTCTCGGCCGATATTCCGTATCGAGAGGGCGCTTTAATCACGCTCGTGCATGAACAGGGAACCCTTCTGCACGAGGAATATCTTGAGGGCGGCGTTCGTATTGTGGCAAAGCTGCCGGCCCGTATCGCACCACGTCTTGAGCGTTACCGAACGGAATAAATCAGCTCCAGTACGCCCAATATAACGGGCTGATGAAGCAGATAGAACGGTAGTGCATGGCGTCCGAGGCTTGCGAGCACGGGGATGGGATTCTCATAGGCCCATACTGGTGCCTCGCAGTTTGATTCCTGTGCCGTTCGAGCGGCAAAGAAGCCTGCGAGGTACATAAAATAGAATGGGATGAGCGGATAGTAATCACCGGAGACAAAGTCTGGATCTGGGAAACCCAGCCAAGCTAGATAGGGGATAGGGTAGACCGCTTTAGGAATGCTCCAGGTACAGGCAAAGAGTATGAGGCAAATCGTTATACCCCATACTGCAGGTACCCTATCGAGAACCGGGCGCGCGAGTGCAACAATGGCTGTGCATGCCGCCATGCAGAAAATGATGCCGAAGTTCACCGAGTCATCGACCGAGACGAGCGTCGTTGCGACCCATACAATTAAAGCGGCAACGGCATATTTGGCGGCACGCTTGATGTTGTTGCGCGAGAGAGTGCACATCCAGCCGGCAATAAACAAAAATACCCAACTGATGCTGGCGCGCCAGATGTCTTGGAAGATGGTCTGGGTAAACCAGGGCATCTTCCAACCATATAGGTAGGCAAGGTCGTAGCAGGCATGAAATCCCGCCATCGACAGCATGGTAAACCCGCGAATGGTATCAAAGACCGTGATGCGTTTTTGCATTACGAGAACCGGCGCATCAAGCCGACGACCTTGCCCAGGATTGTGGGATTTGTCGCATAGATAGGCTCCATAGTGTCGTTTTCGGGCTGCAGGCGAACGCGTCCCTGTTCCTTATAGAACGTTTTGACTGTTGCGGAACCATCGATCATGGCCACGACAATCTCGCCATTCATGGCGCTCTTCTGCTCGCGGACGATGATGTAGTCGCCGTTATAGATACCGACGTTAATCATCGAATTGCCGTGGACCTCGAGGATAAAGGACCCCTGGTCCGTTGCGATCTCTGTTGGGATAGTAAAGGTGTCCTCGATATTCTGCTCGGCAAGAATAGGAATCCCTGCAGCGACACGGCCTACGAGAGGCAGCGATACGGTGCCGCGAGG
>USHS01000045.1 GCA_900554585.1 uncultured Collinsella sp. | reverse complement strand
CCCACTTCGTGCATAAAAGCCTGCTTGGAGCCCAGCAGCATCACGGCAAACCAGCGGGCATCCTCATCGTCGTCAAAGTCCGCCACAAGCACGTCAGTGGACTCGGCTTTCTCGGCTTTGGTGAGCTCGGAGGAGATAAACTCCGCAATCTGCTGCGACAGGTCAACGAACTCGCGCTCGCCAAAGAAATAGCCCTTGAGCTCGCCGCCAAACGCAGAGTTCTCCGCAAACGTGGCGCGTTTATTGTCGGCCGAGGTACGTGCGCGGCGCAGATGCGTGGTCACGAAGTTGCGCACGGTACGGCTCTCGATATCGAGCTCGCGCTGGCTCATGACGTTGACGGCAGAGTCAAAGTCCAGGATATGCAGAATCGCATGATTGATTTTCATATACGGCATTCCGTTCTAGATCGATTTCGGCACGAACCAGTATAGCGGTCGAGCCAGCCCCAGGTACATCGAAGGTTGACGCATCGGGGACAGGTTGCTTTGCACCAATGGCTAGCGCAGGAGCTCGGACTGCCAAGCCTCGAGCTGTTCTGCCAAACTCTTGCCGGCAGCGGGCGTGTCGATCTGAGGTCGTTTGGGCAGCAGTGCGCATTTAAGGATTGCCACGATGGTCTGCGAGACAAAACGGCGCGTATCCTTGTCAAAGCCTTGCGCAGCCTGGAGCATCACGGGCAGGCTCTCGCGCAGATTCCCAGCGATATCCGCAAACCGCTCAGCACCCGTAGCCTCAAACACGGAGAACAACGCATCTACAAAACGCTCGCGCTCGCCAGGTGACACTGCAAGCAGCATCTCGCGAATAGAGCCGTCAACATATCGCGCGCCAGCAGACAGGCGTTCGCAATACACAAAATCGCAGCCGTCGACCACCCAGCTAAAGGGATTGTGCTGCAGCAGGCTGAACTCGGTGCTCTCAACGATGGCATAGTCCTCCTGTGTCTCGAACATCATGCCGAAGATCGAAGACTGGGGCAGGGTTTTATCGATACGACCAGAAAGGCTCGCAAAGGCGTTGCCGCTCAGAAACTCCTCGACGAAGCCCGGACCATCATGGGAATACGCCCGTTCGATTCGCTCACGGGCGGCATCGGAACACATCGCCGCACCGTACACCGCAAGGTTTCCACCCTTGGAATGACCTCCGCACAAAAGCGGCCCGTCAATCGCATCCGCCGCCTCGTCCACATAACGCGCCGCGGATTCCTGAGCCGGCACAGGATACCGGAACGCCATGTTAAAGTCCTCTTTCCAGCCCACAATCGTGCTGTCGGTCCCCCGGAAGGAAAGATAACTAAACCCCGCCGGAAACCGGAAAGTCATGGCTGCAAACTGCTCCGTCGCCACCACATCGCTCACGGCACGATAGCCGCAAACGTTCACGCCACGGTAGCGAGGACTTGCTGCCACGGCCTCCAACAAGGCCCTGCTGCCCTCCGGGTCCCACAAGTCGCCAATCATGTCCCGGTAGCACTCGGCACGCAGCAGCTCGCGTACGTCTAGGCCCTGCCAGTTCGTCAGCTCCGCCATATCATCCGGCAAACGCAAATAGGACAACCACGCAAAGACCAGACTGTCCACCGCGCAGAACGGCCGCTCACCAAACGAGTCAAAGGCCGTCTGGGCATAGGTCAAAAAGTTAGGCGAATCAGACATGACCCTCCCATCAACAATGGTGCAAGGGGGACAGGCTGGTTTTGCACCGATTGCACCTCATTTGATGCAAACAAACCTGTCCCCAATGCACCAAAAAGGCGCCCGGGTCACATGAATCCGGGCGCCTTCATTGTAGCTTTTCGCTCTAGCGAGCTTGATTTAGCAGGAGAAGTCGACGCTGTCGATGATGTCCTTGAGGGCCTTTGCAGAGACGGTGAGCTCATGCTGCTCGTCATCGTTCAGCGGCACGGGAACGCGGCAAACGACGCCGTCGCGGCCAACGACCGTCGGCATGGAGATGGCCAGATCGGACAGGCCGTACTCGCCCACCATGAGCGAGGAGACAGGCAGAACGGTCTGCTCATCGCGCATGACAGCAGTGCAGATGCGCTTGACGGCCATAGCGACACCGTAGTAGGTGGCGTGCTTCTTCTCGATGATGGTGTAGGCGGAGTTCTTGACGTCCTCGGCGATGCGCTTCTCGGCAGCCTCATGCTCCAGGTGGCCGTGAAGCTCACAGAAGGTGTTCAGCGGCACGCCGGCAACCTGAGCGCTGGACCAAGCGACGAACTCGGAGTCACCGTGCTCGCCCATGACGTAGGCCTGGACATCGCGCGGGTCAACCTCGACGTGGGCACCAAGCATCTGTTGCAGACGGCCGGTGTCGAGCACGGTACCGGAGCCGATGACATGGCCCTCGGGCAGGCCGGACATCTTGATGGCGGCGTAGGTCAGAACGTCGACCGGGTTGGAGACGATGAGCAGAATGCCGTCGAAGCCAGACTTCTTAATCTCGGGGATAATGGACTTAAAGATGTTGACGTTCTTGTTGACCAGGTCCAGGCGGGTCTCACCGGGCTTCTGGGCAGCACCAGCGGTGACGACGATCATGGCGGCGTCGGCGACATCGGAATAATCGCCGGCGTAGATCTTCATCGGCTCGGCAAACGTCATGCCGTGCGCGATATCCAGGGCCTCACCCTCGGCGCGGTTCTTATCCACGTCGATGAGGACCATCTCGGAGAACAGGCCACTCTGCATCAACGCGAACGCCGAAGATGAACCGACGAAACCGCAGCCGACAATAGCGACCTTCTTCTCGTTAACCATTAGAAACTCCCATCTCTCTCCACAAACAAGCCGCCCGGGAACGACCCGAGCGGCTTGCCGTAATCCCAATACATCCAATCGGGACTTTGATTATGCTCCTATTCGCAACCAAATATCGACCGTTTACCGAAATTATTTGCAGAATTCGTAAATTAACTGCACGAAATCGGTTTCGAGCTATTGACGAGTCGAAATAGGTTTCTAATACAGGCCCGCCTCGCGAATGGCCTCGACAGCCAAAGCGATCTGGTCGGGCGGCAGGACCAGCGCCATGCGCACGTGTCCCTCGCCCGAAGGGCCAAAGCTCGCGCCCGGCGTCACCACAACGCCGGCCTTCTCCATAAGCTCCTCGCAAAACGCCATGGAATCGGTGCGACCACCAGGAAGCTTGGCCCACACAAACATAGATCCATGCGCGTTGGGACGCTCCCAGCCCAGACCCTCGAGACCGTCGCACAGGGCATCGCGACGCTCCTGGTACTTCAGACGCTGCGCCTCGACCTCATCGCGCGGACCGTTCAGGCAGGCGATAGCAGCCTTCTGGATCGGGAAGAACATACCGAAGTCTATCTGGCCGCGCAGCTTGGCAAAGGCAGAGACCACGTCCTCGCGGCCGACCAAAAAGCCGATACGCGCACCGGTGACGTTAAACGACTTGGAGAGCGAGAAGAACTCCACGCCCACCTCGAGCGCACCGGGATACTGCAGGAAGCTGCCGCCCGGCTCGCCGTCGAACACGATGTCGGAGTACGCGTTGTCATGGACGATGAGCAGGTCGTGCTCGCGGGCGAAAGCGATAATCTCCTCGTAGACCTCGGGCGTACCCACCGAGCCGACCGGGTTCGCGGGCAGCGACACGATCATATACTTGGCACGATCGGCCACCTCGGGATCGATGCCCGCCACATAGGGCAGGTAATTATGCTCGGCAACCAGCGGATAGTATTCGAGCTTGGCATCGGCGATCTTGGCACCCGCCTCAAATACCGGGTAGCACGGATCGGGAACCAGAATGGTGTCACCCGGATCGAGCAGGGCCAGGCCCAAATGGCCCACGCCCTCCTGCGTGCCGTTGCACGACTGCACCATGGACGGCGTAATGCCCGAAACGCCAAAGCGGCGCTCATAGTAATCGCACACGGCCTGCTTGAGTTCGGGCAGGTCGCGCAGGGCATACTTCCACATCTCGGGATCTTGGGCGGCCTGCGTGAGCGCCTCGACCACGTGGCCGTACGGCTTAAAGTCGGGCGTGCCCACGCTCATGTTGTAAATGGTCTTGCCCTGAGCCTTCAGCGCGAGAAGTTTGTTGTTGAGCGAGGCGAAAACCTCCGCGCCAAAGCGGTCGAGACGCTGCGATGCCTGCATGGTGCCACCTTTCGATATAAAAAACGCGGCGCTCCGACAAGAGCTCCGCGCGATACGGGCCATCAGATTGCAAAAGTGTAACGCTTGCAACCCCCGTATTGGTTCAATTTAGCCAACCTTAGTCAATTGGATTGAGCGCGTCGATCTGCACAAGCCACAGACGCGAGCTGGCGTCGCTCGGCATACGCCAATCGCCGCGCGGGCTGAGCGTCACCGAGCCCACCTTGGGACCATCGGGCAGGCAGCTGCGCTTAAACTGCTGGGCAAAGAAGCGACGATAGAACGTACGCAGCCACGTGTGAACGGTCTTGGCGTCGTAGACGCCCTCGAAGCTCTTGAGCGCCATGCGGTAGATCTTGCCCGGCTCAAAGCCAAAACGCAGCAGGTAGTAGAGGAAGTAGTCGTGCAGCTCGTACGGGCCCACCAAATCCTCAGTCTTCTGCGCAATCTCGCCGTCGCCCGTGGGCGGCAGAAGCTCGGGAGATACCGGCGTATCGAGGATGTCGAGCAGCGTCTCGGCAATACGCCCGCCAAAGACATCGGCAGCATAACGCACCAGATGGCGCACAAGCGTCTTGGGCACGCTCGCGTTGACGGCATACATGCTCATGTGGTCGCCGTTATAGGTAGCCCAACCGAGTGCCAGCTCCGACAGGTCGCCCGTGCCGATGACAAAACCGCCAGCCTGATTGGCCAGATCCATCAGAATCTGCGTACGCTCGCGGGCCTGGCTGTTCTCGTAGGTCACGTCCTGCACGGCCGGATCGTGCTCAATGTCCTTGAAGTGCTGCTCCACAGCCGCGTGGATCGAAACCTCGCGGAAGCTCACGCCCAGGTCGCGGGCGAGCGACTCGGCATTCGACTTGGTGCGATGCGTCGTGCCAAAGCCGGGCATGGACACGGCTGTGATACCGGTGCGCGGCAGCCCCAGCGCATCGAAGGCGCGAACTGTCACGAGCAGTGCCAGCGTGGAGTCCAGGCCGCCCGAAAGACCGATGACTGCAGCCTTGGTACCCGTATGGGCAAGGCGGGTCTTGAGGCCGGCGGTCTGCAGGTCGAGGATAGTCTCGCAACGCTCGGCCAGGTCGCCATGGTCGGCCGGCACAAAGGGCGCGCGAGGGAAGACACGGTCGATGCCGAGTGCATCGTGCAGGACAGGTTCGTCTGCCAGCACGCCCTCAAACGAAAATTCAACGGTCGTGGCCTCCGGCGCATCGTCCGCGCGCGTCCACGTCGTCGAGCGACGGCGCTCGGCAACCAGGCGGTCAAGGTCAACGTCGGCGACGGCCATATCGCAGGTGAGGAGCTTCGTGGCGGCGAGCTTAGATCCGTTTTCGTAGACGAGGTTCTCGCCCGCAAAGACCATGTCGGTCGTGGACTCGCCCTCGCTCGCATCTGCATAGGCATAGGCACAGTACAGGCGCGCGCTCTGGTTGGATATGAGGCTGCGTCGGTAATCTGCCTTACCGATAATCTCGTCCGAGGCCGACGGGTTGAGGATCACCGTCGCACCGGCAAGCGCCATCTCGGTCGAAGGGGGCGCCGGCACCCATAGGTCCTCGCAGACCTCAACGCCCAGCACCATGTCCTCGGCACCTTCATCACAGCAGCGGTAGACAAGCCCCGAACCCAGCGGAACCGGACCCTGACCGGCAAACTCGACCCACACAGGATCTGCGGGCGCCGGAGCAAACCAGCGGCGCTCGTAGAACTCGCCATAGTTGGGCAGATACTTCTTGGCCGTAAGACCCAAAAGCTCGCCCGCGCAGCACACGGCGGCGCAGTTGTAGATATTCTCGGCAACTGCAACGGGAAGACCGATGGTAAAGACAATCGGCAGCTCGCGGGTTTCATCGAGAATATGTGCCAGTGCGGTCTCGCAGGCATGCAGCAATGTACGGTTATGGAACAGATCAGCCGCGGTATAGCCGGTCAGGTTAAGCTCGGGCAGCACCAGCGCGCGGACGCCGCGCTCGGTAGCCTCGCGAACAGCCGCCAGCGCAACCTCGGCATTGCCCTCGACATCGGCCACGCGAATCCGCGGCGACGCCGCCGCCACACGCAAAAAGCCATCAGACTGAGAAAGGTGAAGATTCATAAGAATGCTCCCGTGCGTAGACGCCATTCACAACAATTAGCAAGCCCTATTGTAGTTCAACCGCCGGGTGTAACCGCATCCCACCAACTTGGTGAGCAATTGATGAGTTGATGATATCTGTTAAATGTCACGTACGATTCACATCTGGTGGGTACCCTGATGGCTACATGAAACGAAGCAGATTTACACCGGGAGGGCCCCGTATGACAACCAAGTACACCGACGCACCGCGCACGCGCGTCATGACACCAGCCGCGCTCAACAACGGCGTTCACGAAAACCATTCCATCGGACAGACCATGGCCATCGCGCCCAAAAAGGGCCTGTTCGATGACATTTCCATTCCCCAGATCATCGCCGGCGCCGCAGCCGCCGCCACGAGCGTCGCGCTTGCTTCCAAGATTGGTATTGCCGGTTCAGTAATTGGCGCCGCCGTGAGCTCGGTCATCACCGTTGTGTCCTCGCAGGTCTACCGCCACTTTATCTCTGCCAGCGCCAAAGCCCTCAAAGGTACGCACGCCGACGTCGACTACCCCGCCGGCGCCTATGAACCCGTTGAGTTTAATGCCGAGGAGCACTTAGGCGGCGCCGCAACTACCCAGGAGATGCGCCAGATTGCAGGGCGCGCGACCACGGCGCGCGTCGCCCCCGACAGCCTGCGCGCCAAGGCGGCGGCAGAGCGCAGCCAGACGCAAAAGAAGGTCATCATCTTCTCGATCGCCATCGCCATCGTCGCGGTCATCGCCTGCGCCGGCGCCATCCTTATCACCACTGCCGGTGAGGGCCTGGGCGAGCGCCCCGAGCCGATCCTTTCGTCGCATACGACCGAGCACGACGCGGATAGCTCCGGTCAATCGCAAAGCCAGCAGGACGACCCGCAGGGCAACTCCGCATCCACCGACTCGTCATCGAACACTCCCGATCAATCGCAGGGCGCCGATTCCTCTACGGCCAACAGTGGCACGCAATCCAGCACGACTGACTCAAGCCAAACGACTGACGGCTCTCAACCGAGCGCAGGCGACCAGACGAGCGGCGATGCATCGGGCACGGGATCTACCGACAATAGCAACACCAACAGCTCGAGCGGAACCGCTTCCGGCACGGCATCAGACAGCTCGAGCCAAGACACGGCATCGGGCAACTAAGCACGTTTGTCTCTCATAGATAACCGACCTGCATAACGGGCGCGAACCGGCAACGGTCGCGCCCGTTTACCTTGGGCGACGAGATGGCAAGGCCCGTGCGATGGTAAGATGCTTTGGTGTGTAAAGAGGAGATTTGCCATGAGCAAGACAATAGTTACGCCCACGCTATCGCTGGGCAACCACATCTATCTGTATCGTCTGCTGCGCGACGCGATTGGGTGCGGCAAGCAAACGTTTATGACGCAGGTCGAGGAGGCGCTCGCCGCCGGCGACATGACCGCTTATGACCTGGGCTTCGAGTCCACGCGCGAGCTGCTCGAGGAGCTCGACGACTGCATTAGACTGACCGTCTTTAAGGGCGGTCGCCTGTATGCCACCGTCATCGCCAACGATACCTGGGATGCCGCCCTTGCCAAGGGCGAGGACAAGCCCAAGGCAGCCAAGGGAGCCAAGCAGTCCTACAAAAAGAAAAAGCGCGGCGAGAAGGACCTCAAGGCCGTGCGCCCTAAGCACGTTAAGCGTCCCGAGCCCGAAGCCATGGTTGAAGCCGCGCCGGAACCCGAGCCCGAGGCAGAGATCGAAGTCGCCGCCACGACCGATTCCAAAGTCATATCCGAGCAGGAAGCCACTGCGGAGCTCGACGAGGCTCCCAAGTCGACAACCGAAGAAGCCGCTGACCAGCCTGAGACGCCTGCGTTCCAAAACAGCGATGTCTTTGGCGACGAGGCTAAGGACGATCAGCCCGAAGAGACCACAGAACAGGACGCTGCCGAGGCGGCATCGGAGCCCGAGGTACCGCAGCCTGCCATCTCGCTCACGGTCGTCTATGACCCCGAGAACGCCAACGCCGGCATCACCACCATGGCATCCACGCCCATCGAGGCAAAGCCGAGCGTCGAGAACGAGAACGCGACGCAGGTTGAGGTTGAAACTGCAGCTGCAGACGCGCCCGTCACCGTGGAGCCCGCAGATTCCACGATCAAGCCGAAAACGACGCCGGAGTCCGCACCCGTCATCGAGTCCGTGCCCACCTCTGCTTGCGACCAAATTCCCGC
>USHS01000044.1 GCA_900554585.1 uncultured Collinsella sp. | reverse complement strand
CAGCGTGTATGGCCGCTGCCCGCGCCCGAACGCACCGCTGAGGAGCGTGCCGAAATCGAGCGCCGCCGCCTGGTGCTTGCCATCGAGAGCTCCTGCGACGAGACAGCCGTGGCAATTATCGATGCGGACGGCAAGATGCTGGCCAACCAGGTGTCGACGCAGATTGATTTTCATGCCCGCTTTGGCGGCGTGGTACCCGAGATTGCCTCGCGCAAGCACGTTGAGGTCATCGTGAGCGTCGTGGACGCGGCACTCGAGGACGCCGCAGCGTCGCTGGGCCTTACGGGCGGAGCCATTGCACCAAGTGAGCTTGCCGCCGTGGGCGTGACGCAAGGTCCGGGCCTGGTGGGTGCCTTGGTGGTGGGTGTCGCCTTTGCCAAGGGCTTTGCGTATGCTGCCGGCAAACCGCTGGTGTGTGTCAATCATCTGGAGGGTCACCTGTTTGCCAACCTGTTGGCGCAGCCCGACCTCAAGCCGCCGTTTATCTTTACGCTTGTTTCGGGCGGGCACACCATGCTCGTGTACGTAAGGGCATGGGGCGACTACGAGGTGCTTGGCGAGACGCTTGACGACGCCGTGGGCGAAGCCTTCGACAAGGTGGCAAAGGCACTGGGCCTGGGCTATCCCGGAGGTCCCATCATCTCCAAGCTTGCCGAGACGGGCAACCCTAAGGCGATTGATTTCCCCCGCGCGCTGAACAGCAGGGGCGACTACCGCTTCTCGCTTTCGGGCCTCAAGACGGCGGTGACGCTCTACATCGAGCAGGAGACCAAGGCCGGGCGCACGATTCATCTGCCCGATTTGGCGGCTTCGTTTGAGGCGGCGGTCTTTGACGTGCAGTACAAGAAGGCCAAAAACGCCCTGCATGCTACCGGGTGCAAGGAGTATTGCATCGGCGGCGGCGTCTCGGCCAACCCGCATCTGCGCGAGATGATGATCAAGAAACTCGGGCGTCAGGGAATCCGCGTAACGGTGCCGCCTCTCTCGGCATGCACCGACAACGCCGCCATGATCGCGGAGGTCGCCCGCCGTAAATTCGACCGAGGAGAAATCTCGCCGTTCGACGTCGACGCCGATCCGAACATGACGCTGTAGTCGTACGGGTGTGGTCCCCGACCGGAGGGGCCGGATATAAGGTTTCCTGCTCTACAGTCCTGCGCAAGACGAAGGCCACATTAAGTGGCCTTCTTTGCGTGCGGAACTCATTTTGAGCAAGCACCCGCCCTGCCGGGGCTCCCGGGTTCTGTGACGACTCGGCCGTTCGGGTCAGGTAGGCTGGATTGAATTTGGTGAATGAGGGCACCGATGGCGCCCTCATTCTTTATATATGCTGGGAGCGCCAAGTGGTGGGGGTGGTGCCGGTGTGTTGCTTGAAGGCTTGGGCGAAGGCGGCCTGCTGAGGGTAGCCTAGACGCTCTGCCACCTGCGCTATCGTGAGCGCGCTATCGGCCAAAAGGTCCTGTGCTCGCTCCATGCGGCGTCTGCGAATGTAGGCGCCCAGGGACTCGCCAGTTTGGGCCTTAAAGGTGGCGCATAGTTTGGAGCGGCTTGTGTAGAGCCTCTCGGCCACTTCGTTGACACCCACACGTCTGCCTTTGTCGAGCGCGCGCTCAATCATTGCCGTTGCTTCTTCGGCAATGGTTATGCTGGCGCGTGTGTCTGCCGCCTGCCGCGCCTGCTTGTGGGCCGCGCGCGAACAGGCGAGCTCCGCGACCATGGTCTCCACGATGCCCTGCATATAGACGTGTCCGCCTACGGTGCGGGCGCGTTCCTCGTTAATCCGGCGCAGCGTGTGGCAGATGGCAGACGTCGCTTCCTCGTGCCATGGCTCGGCAAACGCCTCAAAGATTCCCGTGAACTCGGTGGGATAGCGGTGCTCCAGTTCGTCAAAATATCCAGGCAAAAAGAGCACCGAGCACGAGTGATAGAGCTCCCCCGCAAACAGCGGGCTTAATTCCTCGCCACAGCTATCTTGGATAAAGCTGCAAACGGCATTGTTTGGCCACGGTCCATGCAAGGGTTTAAGGTTCGCGGGCGTTATGCCAGCCTCGGGCATGCACATGAGCGTGGGCATGCTGACTTCGCTCACACACGCGTACGGTTCGGGTGTGTATTCGGCCAGGTACATATCGTGCGTCGGGGTGATGAAATGCTCCATGACGATGCAGGCAGGGGAGAGGGGCATGATCCATGCGCGTCCGTGTGCCCGATCGTTTGCCACCTCGCCGGTAAAGACGGCGCCCTTGCCGGAAAGCTCCAGGCCAAACTGCTCAAACTGTGGTGCATAGAGCTCGGTTATGTCGGTCGCGGCCCGATGCATTTTCAAAAGCGTCCCCTTCCTTTGCGGAAACGTCCACGCCTGGCTCGATTGTGTGCCTTGGCTAACATATCAATGATAAGTTGATTAAGGTTAACTCTCAAGCCGTTAGAAAGGAACCTCATGGCAAAGGGATCAAAAAGGGAAGGCGGCGGTATCGGCGAGCTGCTTGCATATGCCGGCGACCGTAAATTCCTAACTTATTTGGGCATGGCGCTCTCGGCGCTCTCGCAGCTGCTGAGCTTTGACCCGTACGTGTGCATCTGGTTTGTCGCGCGAGACCTTATCGCTGTGGCGCCTAACTGGAGCGAAGCCACCGATATCGCGATGTATGGCTGGTGGGCCGTGGGGTTTGCCCTGGCAAGCATCGTAGTTTATTTCGTGGGGCTCATGTGCACGCACCTGTCTGCGTTTCGCTGCGCGTCCAATATCCGCAAGACTACGAGCGAGCACCTGCTTAAGCTGCCGCTTGGCTACTTTGACACGCACTCCACCGGTGAGCTGCGCCGTATTGTAGACGGATGCGCCGCCTCCACCGAGACCCTGCTCGCGCACATGCTGCCCGATATCGCCGGCGCCACCGCCATGGTCGCAGGCCTGCTCGTGCTGCTTTTCGCCCTCGATTGGCGTTTGGGGGTGGCATGCCTTATCTCGGTCGTCGTTTCGTTTGGCGCCATGGCCACCATGATGAGCGGCAAAGGCGCCGAGTTCATGAAGGCCTACATGGGAGCGCTGGTCAAGATGAACAAGACCGGCACCGAATACGTACGCGGCATCCCCGTGGTCAAGGTGTTTCAGCAGACGGTCTACTCCTTTAAGGCTTTCCACGATGCGATCGCCGAATACGCCGACATGGCACAAAGCTATGCGGGCACGTTCTGCCGAGGTCCGCAGGTACTCAACCTTACCGCGCTCAATGGCCTTGTGGCATTCCTGCTGCCCGTGGCGTTGCTGTTGGCGCCGGGCGAGACGGACTTCGCGCATTTTATGGCAAACTTCACGTTTTACGCGATATTTTCGGCCGTGGTACCGACGGCCATGACCAAGCTCATGTTTGTGGGCGAGGCCTCTCAGATGAGTGCCGATTCGCTGGCTCGCATCCGAAGCATCATGGATTCCAAGCAGCTCTCCGTGCCCGCCCAACCCAAGTACCCTGCCGGCAGCGACGTACGATTTGAGGACGTGAGCTTTACCTACGAGGGCGCCGAAGCGCCTGCCGTCAACCATGCGAGTTTTAGCGTTTCCGCGGGTAGCACCCTCGCCCTGGTGGGTCCCTCGGGTGGCGGTAAATCAACCTGTGCAAGCCTGATCCCGCGTTTTTGGGATGTTTCCTCGGGTCGAGTGCTCGTAGGCGGTGTGGACGTTCGCGATATGGATCCGCACGAGCTTATGGACCAGGTCGCCTTTGTGTTCCAGACCAACCAGCTGTTCCGGCAAACACTTGCCGATAACGTGCGCGCCTCCAAGCCTACGGCCACTGACGACGAAGTGCGTGCGGCCCTCTCCGCAGCTCAGTGCGACGACATTGTGGCCAAGCTCCCACAGGGCATCAATACCATGCTCGGGGCCGGCGGGGCATATCTTTCGGGCGGCGAGGTCCAGCGCGTGGCACTCGCCCGCGCAATCCTTAAAGACGCGCCTATCGTGGTGCTCGATGAGGCCACGGCGTTTGCCGATCCCGAGAACGAGGCGCTCATCCAGCGCGCCTTTAGCAAGCTGGCGGCGGGTCGCACGGTCATTATGATTGCGCACCGGCTTTCAACCGTGGTGGGCGCAGACCAAATCGTGGTGCTCAACCAGGGCAGCGTGCAGGAGTCAGGTACCCATGCCGAGTTGCTGTCCCAAAATGGTCTGTATGCCAAGATGTGGGCCGAATACGAACAGGCCGCGAGCTGGAAAATCACTGCAGCGACCGCGGATGCCGCCGTCACGAAGGGAGGCGAGGCCTAAATGTTCGCCTCATTCCAAAAGAAGTATTTCCTATCCGATAAAGGCGTCGCCGGCGTAAAACGCGGCATTTTCTGGACCACGCTCACGAATCTCATTACCATGGCCGGCATGGGCTTTTTATTCCTGGTTATGGCCGGCTTTGTCGAGCATCTCGCCAGCGGGGCTGACCTGCCGGATGCCCTGCCGATCGTGGGTGGCCTCCTGGTCTTTTTCGTGTTGCTCTTTGCCTCTAACTGGCAGCAGTATTACTACACCTACTGCATCTTTTACGAGGAGTGCGGCAAGCAGCGTATGGAGATTGCCGAGCGCTTGCGCAAACTGCCGCTGTCGTTTTTTGGTCGTCGTGATCTGGCCGATTTAACCGAGACCATCATGGGCGACGTCCAGGCCATGGAGCACGCCTACAGCCACGTGCTGGGTGAGCTTTGGGGTGCCATCATCGCAAGCGCCATTGTGTTCGTGGCGTCGCTGTTCTTTTGCTGGCAGCTGGCGATCGCGGCGTTTTGGAGCGTTCCCGTGGCCTTTGCCGTGCTGCATCTAACACGCGGCCCCATGACTCCGGTGTTCGATCGCGTGCGTGCCGAGAAGGTCAAGGTTACCGAGGCAATTCAAGAGACGCTCGACTGCGTTCGCGAGATCCGCGCCACCAACCAGGAGGCGTATTATCTTGAGGGACTCAACGTCGTGATCGATGCCGAGGAGCGCGAGACCACCAAGGGCGAGCTCGCTAACGGGCTTTTGGTCAACTCCGCCTTTGCCATCCTGCGTTTGGGTATTGCCACCACGCTGGTCACGGGTGCCGCGATGGTCGCCTCCGGGCAGGTCGACTTTTTGGTGATGTTTGCCTTCCTGCTTATGGTGAGCCGTATCTATGCACCCTTTGACCAGGCGTTAATGTTAATGTCCGAGCTGTTTGCCGCCGAGTCCTCTGCCAAGCGCATGCGTTCCATCATGGAAGAGCCCGTGGCACGGGGCAGCGAGAAATTTGAGCCCGTGGGCCACGATGTGGTGTTCGATCACGTGGCATTTGGCTATGGTGCGGGCGAGGACGGCCGTGCCGGCGAGAAAGTTCTTACCGATGTGAGCTTTACCGCCAAGGAAGGCGAGGTCACGGCGCTGGTCGGTCCTTCGGGTTCCGGTAAGTCTACGGTGAGCCGCCTGGCCGCGCGCTTTTGGGATGCCACCGAAGGCACGGTCACCGTGGGTGGCGTGGATGTAGCGAGCGTTGATCCCGAGGTGCTGCTGCGCGACTACGCCATTGTGTTCCAAGACGTGCTGCTCTTTGACGACACGGTGATGGGAAACATCCGCCTCGGGCGTCGTGATGCCACCGATGAGGAAGTGCTTGCGGCCGCGCGTGCCGCCAACTGCGACGAGTTCGTGAACCGCATGCCGCAGGGCTACGACACCATGATCGGCGAGAACGGCTCCAAACTCTCCGGTGGCGAGCGCCAGCGCATCTCCATCGCCCGCGCGCTGCTCAAAGACGCGCCCATCGTGCTGTTGGACGAGGCGACGGCAAGCTTGGATGTGGAGAATGAGACCGTGGTACAGCAGGCACTCTCCCGTCTGCTTGCAGGTAAGACGGTTATCGTTATTGCCCACCGTATGCGTACGGTGGAAAATGCCGACAAAATCGTTGTGCTCAAGGATGGTGTGGTTGCCGAGCAGGGCACTCCGGCGCAGCTTAAGGCGGCAGGCGGAGAATTTGCCCGCATGGTCGCACTGCAAAAGGAAGCGGCTGCCTGGCAGCTGTAGGAAAGGGGACCAAGATTTCCAAAGGTTAACTTTGGTTGACCATAATAGTTCGACTAAACTAGTCTCAAAAGCGTGCTCGAGCAAACTAATGAACTCGGGTGCTAAGGCACCATGCCGCGCTTGTGCGGCAAAAGGGAGAAGCAACATGAAGAAGTCGACTTTTAACACCCTGCTTGTCGGTGGCGGTTTTCTGCTTGGCACGGCCGGCATCAAGCTGCTTACCAGCGCTCCGGTAAAGAATGCCTGCGTGCAGGGCATCGCGTGCGGCATGCGCATCAAGAACGGCTACCAGGACATGGTCGAGCAGGCCAAGGCCAATGTCGATGACATGGTTGCCGAGGCTGCCTACATCACCCAGAGCGAGGCCACTGCTGACGAGGCAGCCGAGTAACGCTCCCAGGCACAAACTATGAGATTCTCGATTATTAGCGAGATCCCCGGCAGGACCCGTCTTCAATTGGCGGGTCCTGTGCCAGAGAGCGATCTCGATGCACTTCTTAAGCTCAGCGGCGATATTGACGGCGTGCACAAGGTGCGCGTTTATGGCCGTATTGGCCAGATGGCGCTCGAATTTGACGAGCAGTGTCGTGCGGGCGTGCTCGACGCCTTGGGCGCACTCGATGCTCAAGCTATCGCCGATGCCAAGTCGGGCTACGTGATGCAGCTTGAGCCACGCAAGCACAAGCTCGTCATGGATCTTGCCACACTTATCGGCGCCCACTACGCGCGCCGCTGGTTCTTGCCGACGCCCCTGCGTGCGGTGTTTGTCGTGGCCGGTTACATGGCTTTTTTGCGCGCCGCCCTCCACGAGCTCGCGCAACCGCGCCTGACCGTTCCCGTGCTCGACGCTTCGGCCATCGGCATTTCGTTCGTCAAGCGTGATGTTGACACCGCGGGCCAGACGATGTTCCTGCTTAATGTGGGCGAATTGCTCGAGGACTACACGCGCGCCATGAGCGAAAACGAGCTCATCAACTCGCTGCTCGACGTGCCCGATAAGGCGCAAAAAGTGGTCGGTGACACCGAGGTAAGCGTTGCCGCCACCGAGCTTGAGCCTGGCGACTTGGTAGCCGTGCGCACCGGCATGTCCATCTGCATTGATGGCGTGGTCGAACAGGGGAGCGCCATGGTCAACCAAGCGACCCTGACCGGCGAGCCACTGGCCGTCGAGCGCAGCGTGGGCGACGATGTGTTCGCCGGTACCGTCGTGGAAGACGGCGGCATCTTGGTGCGCGTGCGCGCCAATACGGCGCAAACCAAACTGCGCTCAATCGTCTCGCTCGTGCAGACGGCCGACTCGCTCAAGTCCGAGGGCCAGTCGCATATGGAGGACCTTGCCAACAAGATCGTCCCGTGGAACTTCCTGCTCGCGGGCCTGGTTGCGCTTACCACCCACAGCCTCATCAAGACCTCAGCGGCGCTGATGGTCGACTACTCGTGCGCGCTCAAGCTCACGGGCTCCGTTGCCGTCATGACCGCTATGAGCGATGCCGCCAAGATGGGCGTCATGGTCAAGGGTGCGAAGTACTTTGAGTCGTTTGCCAAGGCCGATACCATTGTGTTTGATAAGACCGGCACGCTGACCGAGGCGCAGCCGCGCCTGGCTTGCGTACTGACGACCGATGGCTGGAGCGAGGACGAGGTTCTGCGCCTTTCCGCTTGCTTGGAGGAGCATTTCCCCCACCCGGTAGCGCGCGCCGTCGTCAACGCTGCTCGCGAGCGTGGACTCGAGCACCGCGAGCGTCACGCTGCGGTCGAGTACATCGTGGCACACGGCATTGCCTCGTCCATCGAGGGTCGTCGCGCAATTATTGGCTCGGCACACTTTGTGTTTGAGGACGAGAGCGCGCAGCTCGAGTCCGACATTAAGGAGCAAATTGAGTCCCAGATGCAGGGCCTGTCGCCGCTGTACCTGGCGGTCGACGGCACGGTCGTGGGCGTGCTCGGTATCGAGGATCCGCTCAAACCTGGTGTGCGTGAGGCCATCGCCGACCTGCATGCGCTGGGCGTCAAGCATGTCGTAATGCTTACGGGCGACTCCGAGCGCACGGCCGAGCGCATTGCGCGCGAGGCGGGCGTCGACGAGTTTAAGGCCGAGCTGCTGCCCGAGGACAAATACGCGTACGTGGAGCGCATTAAGAGCGAGGGACGCCACGTTGCCATGGTGGGTGACGGCGTCAACGATTCGCCGGCGCTCGGTTTGGCCGATGTGGGTCTGGCCATGGGCGGTGGAAGCGACATCGCCAAGGAGGTCGCCGATATCATCCTGACCGATACGGATCTCGCCGCGATTGTTCGCCTGCGCCGCATGAGCCAGGGACTCATCGATCGTCTGACGAGCTCGTATTCCAAGGTGATGCTCACTAACTCAGCGCTCTTGGCACTGGGTATTACCGGCATGATTACTCCGCAGACGTCGTCGCTCCTGCACAACGGCTCGACGATCGCCTACAGCCTGAGTAACGCGAAGGCATATCTGCGCTAGCAGACGTGTTCGCCCACGTTATCTGGCCTG
>USHS01000043.1 GCA_900554585.1 uncultured Collinsella sp. | reverse complement strand
GCGTGTCGTCCATAAAGGCGGCCTGAACGGTCAGCAGGCTGTCGAGACCGCTGATGGGCGCTGGGTCGGCAGCGCGCGTGGCAGCGAGGCGCTGCAGGGCGCGACGCTTCTCATTGACGGCGTGGATAGCGGCCTTCAGACGCTCAGGCGTAATCGTAACGCCACACTCCTCCTCGATCTTGGCGGCGAGCTTTTTGACCTCGGCCTTCCAAGTCACGAGCGTCGACTCATCGTGCACGTTGGGAATATCCATAACGTACATGTTCTTTTGCGTGGCAAAGAACTCGTAGGCCTTCTTCTTGCCATCGCAGGTGTTCTCGCCTACCACCAGGTCACTCGACTCAATGTAGGGGCAGACCTCGCCCAGCTTAAAGCCGGCAAAGCTCTTGATGAGCGGACAAGTGTTGCGTGGCAGGTGCTCCTCAACCTTATCGGTTGCCCAATCGGCACCCGAGCACAGACCCACGGGAATGCCGTCACAGGCAAGTACAATCTCCTCGGGAACGTACACGCAGAACGAACCGACGATCTTGGTGGCCTCGCCAGCCTCCTTCTTGTCGAGCATCTCCTTAATACGGCCACTGTGGATGTTGGTGGCCACAAAGTCCAGGTAGGACGTGGACTTGGGGCGATTGTTCTGCGTCAGAAACATATCGCCGTACATCTGGCCCACGGCGCCCAGCAGCATGTCGTGGTCGGCAAGATTCATGCCGAGGCTCTCCCACATCGGATGGAAATCAAATTCTTCAGCCATGACGGTTCCCCTCTCGAACCAAAAAACGGATAACAGCGGTATCGATGCACGACGGGCGGCGATTGCCCGGCCGTGCTCAAACCCGGAATTTTGGGGAACCTGCTTTGCGGTTGACTATTTAGTTGTGCGTCGTCTCTCCCGGAGCCGTGAACATACCTGCTCATATGCGACTCCGAGCCATATATAGGGCACGCGCGGCAACGCGGCGAATGTATGTCGTTTGTGGCATGTGCGCACCCTCCCTTACAAGTTGAGGTCAACTATATCAACGGTCATCGACCATGCGAACACCGTTGACATTCGTACGACAGCGTCGTGTGCCGTCGTTTAATAAATTATTATCTTGATTGATAAGAGTTTGTCATCCCTCATTTGGCGAACGGCAAAAACAAAGCCACCGAGGCTTATATCCCCGACAGCATTACCCGACGCTATCGACAAACCAAATGGATCCTGCTGGCATCAAAATGCATGCGCAGCGTCTCGCCTGCTTGCGGCAGCTCGTCGACAGGCATGCCCACCTTGTTGACCTTCCACTGCAGACGCGTGGGCGCATCAGCACGCGGCACGTCCAGCAGCACCAGGCGCTCAAAGCGCGAATCGCTCACTCGGGCCACGTGCAAATCATAGCTGTTGCGACCCCGCTCCGCGCGATTGTCAACATGGAAGTAGCTTGCGCGAATGCCCAGGTACGCCACATTATCGGGAACCTCGCGACCCACGTTAAAGGTCATGCCCCAATCGAGCGCCTCAACTTCCTCGGGCCCGATCTTGCACGCCCGGCTTGTGTTCTTGCACCCCGTCAGGCGCAGCGCCGCCAGCGTCTGCGGACGACGGACCACGTCCTCGATGGAGCCGATCTCCTCAACATGCCCGTCGTGCATCACGCAGATGCGCTGGCAGAGGCGGCACGCTTCATCGATGTCGTGGCTCACATAGATCACGGTGCGGTTGCACACGTCGAACAGGTCGAGCATGTTCTGCTCGAGCGCGCTCTTAAGATAGGAATCGAGCGCGCTCATGGGCTCGTCGAACATAAAAATGCCCGGATGCGCCGCCACCATACGGGCAAGCGCCACGCGTTGCTGCTGCCCGCCCGAGAGTCGCGCGGGGTAGCGGTCGGCAAAATCGGCTAGACCGAAAATGCCCAGATAGCGCTCGGCCAGCCTTTTGCGCGCCACGGCGTCGCCCGCATCCTTTACACCGGCGCATACGTTATCGGCCACCGTCATGTTGGGAAAGAGCTGATAGTTTTGGAACAGCAGGGCGCATTTGCGCTCCTGGGGCGACAGGTTGATGCCCGCCGACGAGTCAAAAAAGGTCACACCGTTGACGACGATTTTGCCCTCGTCGGGCGTCTCCACGCCGGCAATGCAGCGCAAGGTGCAGCTCTTACCGCATCCGGAGGCACCGAGCAGTGCCACGCGCTCCTCACCGGCCTCGAGCTGAATGTCGAGCGTAAAGCCGAGATAGCGTTTTTTGATATCCAGAACGAGCGACATGGGCTATCGACCTCCCTTCGCGACCGCGTCATCGCGCATAAGCTCGGCCAGCGCCTCGCGATCGATACGCAGGGCATCGCCTCCGATGGGATCTAGCGAATCGCCCTGTCCGGAGAGCTCCTTGGCCTGCTTGCGCTCCGCACGGGAAAGACCGCGCTCGCGATACTTTTGCGAATGCGCCGTATACATGTTGATGAACAGGATGACCAAGAAACTAAAGACGATCACGACGACGACCCAAAAGAGCGCCACCGACGTGTTGCCGCCCATCCACTCAAAGTAGATGGCGATGGGAATGGTCTGCGTAATGCCGGCATAGTTGCCCGCAAAGAACAGGGTGCAGCCAAACTCACCCATGGCGCGGGCAAAAGCAAGCACCGTACCGGCGGCAATGGAGGGGCAACCGAGGGGCATCATGAGCTTGGTGAAGATGCGTCGCTCAGACCAGCCCAGCGTACGCGCGGCGTCGAGCATCTGCGTATCCAGGCTCTCGAAGGCGCCCAGGGCCGTACGATAGACGAGCGGGAACGACACCACTACGGCAGAGATCACCGCTGCCGGCCACGTAAAGACAATCGAGATGCCGTGTGCGATCAGCCACTGGCCCACCCCGGTCGAGCGACCGAACAGCATGAGGAGCAGAAAACCGCAGACCGTGGGTGGCAGCACCATAGGGATGGTAAAGACCGAATCGAGCAGGCCCTTCACGCGGCTCGTGGTGCCCATGGTCTTCCATGAGGCAAACAGGCCCAGTGCAAAGGCAATCACTAGGGCGAGGCCACTCGTTTTGATAGACACCCAAAACGGGCGATAGTCGATGTCGCCCAAAAAGGAAGTCAGAGAGGTCAAGGGCCCCTGCTCATCCCGTCAAAGCCATAGGTATACCCGCCGGCATCAAACGTTGTTTCCGCCGTGACATACCAAGGAAAGTCCACGTCACCCAGCTGCGCACCTCCCATGCAGTTTGCGCTGTCGAGATCACAGACGAGGGCCTTGAGACCCGATACGCACTCGTTGTCCTGCGGATCCAATCCATATTTCTCGACCGCCTTGGGCGATATCCACACCACAACGCGATCGGCAGCAGGCGCCACTACAAGGTCCACGTCCTCGTCAACGGGAAACCGGTAGCCCTCAGGCTGGCCCTCCATGATACGGGCTGTCCCCTTGGCCAACCGCTCAAAACCCTCGATCCCATAGGAAAGCCCATGAGCGGTCGCAGCAACCTGGGCCCCGTCCTCAGTGCCCCCAGCAAACGCAAATCCCGGCACCCAACAAAGCGCGAAGGTCAAAGCACAGGCGACAAGCATGCGGAATCTATTAAGCACGAAAAGCTCCAAGAGAATACAAGGACGGAGTGAAACGCAAAACGATGGAATTATCGCGCCAAGCCGCACTACGCGGAAAGTTCAAAGCCGTACTTAGCCCAAATCTTCTGAGCTTTCTTGTTGGTCAGACAGAAGTCGATGAACGCCTTGGCCTCGTCGTCATGCTCGGAGCTCTCGGCAACGGCACCCGGGTACACGATGGGCTTGTGCGAATCCTCGGGGCACACGAAGGCCTCCTCGATGCCGTCGTAGCGGAAGATATCGGAGCTGTAGACAAAACCGGCCACGCAGTCGCCTGTGGACACATAGGCGGCGGCGGTACCAACTTTGTCGGCCAGGGCCACCTTGTCGGCGATCTCGGGAGCATACTCGCCATCGTCGCCCTCGGTGCCGGTGTAGAGGCCCACGGAGGCCAGGGCCTGGTTGGCGTACTTGCCGGCGGGAACGGTCTTGGCGTCGCCGATGGCGATCTTGCCGTCCAGATTCGCGACGTCGGCGATGACCTCGACCTTGGTGTCGGAGCCCTCGGCGCGAATGATCACGAGATCGTTGACGAACATATCCTCACGGGTGTCGGCGTCGACGAGCTCGGCGGCCTCGGCGTCGTCCATGGTGCCCTTGGAAGCGGTGATGAGCACGTCGACCGCAGCACCGGCGCGCATCTGCTCGACAAGGTCGCCGGACGCTTTGAACTGCGTGTCGGCAAACGTGGTACCGGTCTGCTCGGTGTAGAGCTCCTGAACCTCGGGCAGAGCCTTCTCGAGCGAGTTGGCGGCAAAGACCTGCAGCTCGACAGCCTTCTTCTTAGAGGAAGACTTGGCGGAGCCGGCATCGGAACCAGCGGGCTCGGACGTCTTGTTGCCCGAGCAGCCAGCAAGGCCAAAGCCGGCGGCAGCGGCAGCAGAAAGCGAGACAAAACCGCGGCGTGAAACCATATCGAACATATTAGACCCTTTCGAACGCTATGCCCGGGCACCCCGCCGCAGGCTTTATTCTGTTACTAGATTATACTTACGCGCGAATAATGATAGTGAGAAATTATTCTCACCAGAGAATATAGTTTCGAGTTGCCGTGCACCTTGGCGTCGCTTCGGCGGAAAACAAAAGCGGAGCAGCCGTTCTGGTCGCCCCGCCGCAGGTAAACCGCTTAGTTGGTATGTCCGCCGCCCGCCGTCATTTGGGCCGCATGCTCCAGCTGATCGCTCACGGCCTCCCAGCTTTCGCGGGCCGCTTTCGTGGATCCCGGAAAGTTGATGACAAGCGTATGCCCACGCTGCATGCACACGGCGCGCGAGAGCATGGCGCGGCGCGTCTTGGTCATCGAGTAGGCACGGATTGCCTCGGCGACACCCGGCACATCACGGTCACAGACGGCACGCGGCGCCTCGGGTGTCACGTCGCGCATCGAAAGACCCGTGCCGCCGCAGGTGAGCACGACATTGGCGTGGCACGCATCGGCAGCTTCCACAATGGCATCACCAATCTCGCTAACGTCGTCGCGCACGACCACATGTGAGGCAACCGTCCATCCCTGCGCCTCGATGAGCTCCTCGAGCGCGGCTCCAGCCTCGTCCTGCGCAAGATCGCGCGTATCCGAGCACGTCACGATCGAAATTTTCAACTCCATAGCGTTCCTCCTATAGCACCGTTCCCTCAGGCAGGTCGACGCGCACGACGTCCACGACGTCGCCCGGCTTGAGCTCACACGGCCCTTCGTCAATACGCAGCAGGCAGTTGGCCCGCTGCATCGTGCCGAGCAGCGCCGAATTCTGCGTCTTGGCCTCGGTCACCAACAGCTCACCGGTCTCGGGGTCGCGCAAAACCGTGGCGCGATCGAAGAAGCGTCGGTCCTGGCGCTTCTTCACGCAGTGCGTCAATATCGCCTGCTGCACGGGACGCGCACCCTCGGCAAAGCCGCGCATCTTGCGGATCGCCGGACGAGCGAGCATCTCAAAGCCCACATACGCCGCGGCCGGATTGCCTGAAAGCCCCAGGTAGGGCTTACCTCCGAGCAAGCCAAACGTGATGGCCTTGCCGGGACGCATCGAGATGCGGTCAAACAGCACCTCGCCCTCGCGCCGGACGAGCGCCGTCACGAAATCGTAGTCGCCCGCCGAGGCGCCACCGCTCGTAATGACAAAATCGCACTCCTGCACGGCGCGATGCACCAGATCGGCAATCGCCTGCTCATCATCGGGCGCAATGCCGTAGAACACGGGCTCGGCGCCGGCATCGAGCGCCTCGGCCATCAGCGCCGAGGAGTTGGAATCGCGAATCTGACCGCGCGCCGGCACCTTACTCGGTGCGACCAGTTCCGTGCCCAGCGAGATGATGCCCACACGTGGGGCAGCGTGCACCTTCACGCTCGCGTATCCGGCACTTGCCAGCAGACCCGCGCCCGCCGGAGCCACGACCTCGCCGGCGTGCATCACAACATCGCCGGCATGGGCCTCCTCGGCAGCAGAGCGAACGTTCTCCCCCACTTTAGCAGGCGCCGAGAAGCTCACGTGCGAGCCCTCGTTGCCGTCGCCATCGAGCACGTCGACGATCTCGTATTTCACTACGGCATCGGCGCCCTCGGGCACCGGCGCGCCTGTCATGATGCGGACCGTCTCGCCCACTCCGATTGTGCCCTCAAACACATGGCCCGCGGCCTCATGTCCGATAACGTCGAGCGTCACCGGCGCCTCGCCAGACGTCTGCGCCAAGTCCGCCGAGCGCACGGCATATCCGTCCATAGCGCTGTTGGCAAACGGCGAGATGTCGATATCGGCCACCGCGTCCTCGGCCAAGGGAAGACCGGTGGCCTGCCACACGGGACTCTCGACGAGATCGGTCGGAGCAACGTGCGACAGAACAATCGACTGCGCGTCCTCCAGCGGAATGAGCTTCTCTGTCATATGCACCTCTTAATGCCACGGCGCACAACGGGGGCGCCGATTCTTTATGCTTGTCTAAGTATAATCCCCGACGCGCGACCGCGACTTGGCCTGTACCCGCAAATACACCTGTCGGCCGCAAGCCGCGAAACAGAATGGAAACCAACCCATCGGCTCGTCGCGTTTACCGCGTTTTATAATGCTCGTGATGCAACCAAAAAGAGGAACGTATGGCTTTTACCGACAAACCCGAAAGCGCAAACGAGGCGCAGGATCATTCCCAGCCGCTCGACGACGGCGGCTTTTTCTCCCTTAACGACGTCATCATGGCAGGCAGGCATCAGATCACCCGCTCCGAGCATCTCTTGGCTGCCGACACGCGCCGCAACGCCCGCAACCTACTCGCGAGCGCTAAGTTGCTCGCACTCGTCGTCATCGTCTCGCTCGCCATGGGCGTTGCCGCTTGGGCGTTTTTGGCCTCGCTGAATATCGCGACCGATTATCGCGAGCAACATGCGTGGGTGTACGCGCTGCTTCCCGCTGTGGGCGTTGCCACCGCATGGGTCTACAAGAACCACGGTCTCGCCGCCAAACGAGGTAACAACCTGGTCATTGACTCCGCCCTGGGCACACGCCTCATCCATATGCGCATGGCCGTCCTCACCTTCATCTGCTCAACGCTCACGCACCTAACGGGCGGATCGGCCGGTCGCGAGGGAGCCGCGGTGCAGATTGGCGGCACCATCGCCAGCAACATCTCGAGCCTTGCCCACCTCAAAAAGCATGACCACCACGACCTCATGCTCGCCGGCATCTCGTCGGCCTTTGGCGCCGTGTTCGGCTCGCCCCTTGCCGGAGCTTTCTTTGGCATGGAGATGTGCTTTATCGGCAAGATCGACTACACCGCAGGCATCTACTGCCTGGTCGCCTCGTTTACCGGCTACTTCACATCGCTTGCCTTGGGAACCGAGTACGAGGCGAATGTTATCACCAGCGTTCCCGCCATGTCGCCCAAAACGGTCGTCATCGTTGTTATCAGCGCCATTATCTTCGGTCTGACGGCACGTCTCTTTGCCTGGTCGGTTCGAACCGTCAAGAGCCTGTACGGTCGCTTTATCACCAATTACCTTGTTCGCGCACTTATAGGCGCACTCGTGGTTTTGGCCGCCTATGCCCTCCTCGACGCTTGGAACTACGCCGGCCTTGCCACCTGGCTCTCGGGCGCCGGGTTCTCCGGTAACACTACCCTTGCTGACGCATCCATCAAGCTCGTGGTGACGGCGCTCACCTTGGGCGCTGGCTTCCAAGGCGGCGAGGTCACGCCCCTGTTTGGCATCGGTGCGGCACTCGGTGGCTGGATAGGTTGCCTTACCGGGCTCGACCCCAGTTTTCTGGCGGCTCTCGGCATGCTCGGCGTGTTCTGCGCCGGCCTCAACGTGCCCATCACCACCTGCATGATGGCCATCGACCTGTTCCACGGCACGGCCGCCGGGTTCTTTGTCATCGTGGCCTTTATCAGCTACCTAACCGGCGGACACCGCGGCGTGTACCCCGCCCAGCGCATCATCTCACCCAAGCGCCGTTCGCTTATTGTGGATGAGGGCGGTACGGTAGCGGAGGCTATCGAGCGCCACAACGACCTGATAGAGTAGACGTTAGTATTCGCCGTGCAGCCACAATCGGGGGCAATTCGACCTGAGCGCGACCGCACTGTCATGCCATACGCCGGGAGTCGCCCCATGCACGCAACTGATTTTGGTCGCACGCTCATCATCGCCAATCCTGCCGCCCAGTCGGGCGCCGCGCATGAGGTTGCCGAGCGCCTGCAACGCTTTTTGGACATGACCGCGCGCGCATCCCAGTTTGACCTGGTGTTGACCGAACGCACGGGGCACGCCAAGGAGCTTGCCGCGCGGGCCCAGGGCTATCGAACCGTTATCGCCCTTGGCGGCGATGGCGTGATCCACGAGGTCGTCAATGGACTCATGACGCAGGATGAATCGGCCCGTCCCGCCCTTGCCGTCCTACCCGTTGGTTCCGGCAACGATTTTGCCCAAACGCTCGGTATCGAAGATTTCTCCGGTAAGAATTTTGGCGCGCTGCTCACCTGTGAGCTGCAGCGT
>USHS01000042.1 GCA_900554585.1 uncultured Collinsella sp. | reverse complement strand
GTCGTATGCCGTCCGCCGTCGGCTACCAGCCTACGCTGGCTACCGAGATGGGCGACCTCCAGGAGCGCATTACTTCGACCAAGACGGGTTCCATTACCTCCGTCCAGGCTGTCTACGTCCCTGCAGACGACCTGACCGACCCGGCGCCTGCCACGACGTTTACGCACCTCGACGCCACTACGGTTCTTTCGCGTAGCATTTCGTCGCTCGGTCTGTTCCCGGCCATCGACCCGCTCGCGTCTTCCTCCGACGCTCTCGATCCCTCGATCGTCGGCGAGGAGCACTACCGTGTCGCCGTCAAGGTCCAGGAGCTTCTGCAGGAGTACTCCGACCTTCAGGACATCATCGCCATTCTGGGTATGGACGAGCTGTCCGAGGAGCAGCGCCTTACGGTCAACCGTGCCCGTAAGATCCAGCAGTTCCTCTCCCAGTCCTTCCACGTCGCCGAGAAGTTCACCGGCAACCCCGGTGTCTACGTCCGCGTCGAGGATACCGTCCGCTCCTTCGCCGAGATTGTCGACGGCAAGGCCGATGACCTGCCCGAGCAGGCATTCCGCTATGCCTCCACGATTGAGGACGTGCGTGAGCGCGCCCGCAAGATGGAGGAGAAGTAGGTTATGCGTATCCGCATCGTGTGCCCCGTGAGCCTCGCCTATGAGGGTGACGCTGCGTTTGTGTCGATTCCGTCTACGGATGGCGAGTTTGGCGTTTTACCTGCTCACTCCAGCGAAATCTGCACGATCGACCGCGGTTACGTTCGCGTTTCCGATAAGGCCATGGGCACTGTCGACCACACGTTTGCCGTGGTCGGCGGCTACGCCCAGGTCGCGGACGATGTCGTGACCGTCCTCGCCGAGCGCGCTTGCGATTTGGCGACCGTCGATGCCGACAAGGTTAAAGCTGATATTCAAGGTTTTGAAGAGAAGCTGGGTAATTTGTCGGAGGATGATGCACGCCGCGCCTACCTCTATAATGAAATCGCATGGTGTAAGCTCAAGCTTGCCCAATAGTCAAACGCTTTAGCGTTCGACCATTTGCGAACACATCATGCCCGGGATGGCCCAGCCACCCCGGGCATGCTTTTTGAAAGGGTAGACCTTGGATATTATCCGCGTTGAGGGTGGCCACGCCATCGGAGGTTCCGTGCCTGTTTCGGGTGCTAAGAACTCCGCGCTCAAACTTATGGCGGCAACGCTTCTGGCACCGGGCAAGACGACGCTGCGGAACGTGCCCGATATTTCCGATGTCCACGTGATGGGCAAGGTGCTCAAGGGCATGGGCGCTACGATCGATGTTCTCGACGAGCACACGCTCGAGATCGATACCTCCCAGGTCGATTCTTGGGAGGCGCCCTACGAGCTTGTCGCCAAGATGCGCGCCTCCACGGCTGTGATGGGCCCCCTGCTGGGTCGTTTCCATCGCGCCAAGATCGCCATGCCGGGCGGCTGCAACCTGGGTGCTCGCAAGATCGATATGCATATCTTGGGTCTCGAGGCTCTGGGCGTCGAGTTCGACACCGCCCACGGCTACATCAACGCCAGTGCTCCCCAGGGTCTGCACGGCACCACCGTCACGCTCGAATTCGCGAGCGTGGGCGCCACCGAGAACCTCATCATGGCTGCCGTGCGCGCACAGGGCACCACGGTTATCGACAACGCTGCCCGCGAGCCCGAGATCGTCGACCTTGCCAACATGCTCAACGAGATGGGTGCCAAGATCGTCGGCGCAGGCACGCCCGTCGTGACCATCGAGGGCGTGGAGGAGCTGCATCCCGTTACCCATTGCGTGGTGGGTGACCGCATCGAGGCCGGCACCTTTATCGTCGCCGGCGCCCTCATGGCCGATGAGCGCGGCGTCGATGTTACGGGCTTCTGCCCCATCCACCTGGGAATGGTGCTCAAAAAGATGGAACTTATGGGCATCGAGTGCGAGCGTATCGAGAACGGCGTCCATGTCAATCGCGTCGAGCGCATCAGGCCGGTCGATATCCAGACGCTTCCGTTCCCGGGTTTCCCGACCGACATGCAGGCGCAGATCATGGTGCTTTCGGCCCTGGCCGACGGAAGCTCCGTAATTACCGAGAACATCTTCGAGAACCGCTTCATGTTCGCCTCCGAGCTCGTGCGTATGGGTGCCGATATTCGTATCGAGAGCCATCACGCCATGATTCACGGCGTCAAGGGCTTCTCGGGCGCACAGGTCACCTCACCCGACCTGCGTGGCGGCGCGGCGCTTGTGGTTGCCGGTCTTATCGCCGATGGCGTTACCGAGGTCTCGGCCATCCATCACATCAAACGTGGCTACGAGCAGTTTGTCGAAAAGCTGCAGGCGCTTGGCGCGCATGTCGAACATGCCACCGTTCCCGATCCCGTCATCTACTAATGCAGGTTGCCTATGTTTAACAAGAAACCCCTAGCGGATAACACCCGAAGACCCTCGACTGGTGCGCAGGCCAAGATCTACAGCCGCGACAATGTCGCACGCTATTCCGAGCGCGCCCGTCAGCGCCGTCGCGGCCGCACGGTTCGCCGCGTAGCTCTCATCGCCGTACTCGGCGTGCTGCTGAGCGCCACGACTGCTGCGGGTCTGTGGTTTGCCACTATCATGGGCAAGCTTGGCGACTCCAATGTCATTACCAACAACCTGCGCCAGATTCTGGTCGATACCAATGAGGCAAAAGATCCGTTCTACGTGTTGCTTCTTGGTACCGACGGTCGTCCGGGCGAGGATACGTATCGTGCCGACTCGATTATCCTGGCACGCATCGACCCCACGCAAAAGCAGGCGACGCTCATTTCCGTTCCGCGCGACACCAAGGTCGTGTACAAGGGCGAGACCATGAAGATCAACGCCTGCCACACCGTTGGCGGCGCCGAGGCCATGGTCCAGGCGGTCAACGAGCTGTGCGGCGTGCAGATTTCTCACTATGCCGAGGTCAGCTTTGACGGCATGCAGTCGCTTATTGATTCGGTTGGCGGTATCGACATCAACGCGACCGACGACGTCGACGATCCCGAGCACCTGGATATTAAGATTACCGCTGGTCAGCAGCATATGGACGGCGCTACCGCCCTTACCTATGCCCGCTGCCGCTACACCTATGCCGACGGCGATTACACGCGCATGCGCCATCAGCGTCAGGTGCTTGGCGCCCTTGCCAACCAGATTCTCAATAACTTCGATGCCACGAAGATCTTTGGCCTGGTTAATTCGCTGTCCGATATGCTCGTAACCGATATGAGCGTTCAGGATATCGTGTCCACGGTCAATGCCATGCGCGGCATGGATGTCGAGGGCATCTACTCGGCCAACCTGCCCTCGTACGCCGACGACAGCACTATGATCGACGGCGTGAGCTATGTCTTTGTTTACGAAGACGAGCTTAAGGAAATGATGGCCCGCGTCGACGCCGGTGAGGATCCCAAGGGCCCCAACACCATGGGCCTTTCAGACGGCTCCAGTTCCACGATCGGTGACCTCAACAACAATACGTCCGAGGACTACGCATATGGCACCGCGACCTCGTCGGGTGGCTCGGACGATTCCGACGATTCGAGCGACGGCTCCGATTACTACGAAGAGCCCACCGGTGACGGCAACGGCTACGAAGCCAACTATTAGAGTTACGCGGGCTTACCAGCCCGCGTAGCGGCTCGACGCTGCGCGACGCCCAGAGCGACAATTTGTCATTCAAAAGGCAGGGCATGACCAGAAGGTCAATGCCCTGCCTTTTTCATGCCAACTTGTTCGCCTTGGACGTCGCTCGCTGACGTTGGTTCAACCTGCGATGCCGACTACTTTTCTTGCACCAAAAATCGCCCCGTTCTCGGTTGAGGACGGGGCGATTCGCCTTTTGGACTTATGCAGCCAGTCTTATGCGAAACGGGCGACGAGCTCCTGCAGGACGTCGGTCATCTTGACGAGCGAGCTGACCGGGACAAACTCGTTGACGCCGTGGTAACAGTAGCCGCCTGTCGAGAGGTTGGGGCAGGGCAGGCCGCGGAACGACAGCTGTGCGCCGTCGGTGCCGCCGCGAATCGGCAGTACTTGGGGCTCAACGCCGCAGGCAAGGTAGGCTTCCTTGGCAACATCAATAAGCTCGGGATAGTCACGAACGATCTCGGCCATATTTCGATACTGCTGCTTAATCTCGACCGTTACGCGCTCCTCGCCCAGTCGCTGGTTGAGCAGTGCGGCGGCGGCATTCATCAGCTCGAGTTTCTGCTGGAACTTGGCGGCATCGTGATCACGGACGATATAGCGCGCCGTGGCATGGTCGACCGTTGCCGAGACGCCCTCAAGGTGATAGAAGCCCTCGTAGCCCTCGGTGTATTCCGGGCGCTGCTCGTAGGGGAGCAGGGCGTTGAAGTCGCAGAACAGGTTGCCCGCGTTGACCATGCGCCCCTTGGCGTCGCCGGGGTGAATGGACTGGCCCTCAAAGCGAACGGTTGCCTCGGCGGCGTTGAAGCACTCCCACTCAAGCTCGCCAACCGGACCGCCGTCGACCGTGTAAGCGTACTTGCAGCCGAAGGCCTCGATATCCAACAGCTCGGCACCGTGACCGATTTCCTCGTCCGGGCAGAAGCAAATGCCGAGCGCGGGATGGGGCAGGGAGGGATCCTGCGCGATGCGTGCGACAAGCGCCATGATTTCGGCGACACCCGCCTTGTCGTCGGCGCCCAGCAGCGTAGTTCCGTCGGTGCAGACAAGGTCCTCACCCACCAGGTTGTTGAGGGCAGGAAGCTTGGCGGTGCTCATGGACACGGGCTTGCCGTCAACGATGCCACAAACCAGGTCGCCGCCCTCGTAGTGCACGATGTGCGGCGCTACGCCGGCGCCCGGCGCGACCTCGGTGGTATCGAGGTGCGCGATCAGGCCCAGGGCGGGCTTATTCTCGGAACCGGCGCTAGCGGGAATGTGCGCGCAGACATAGGCGTTTTCGGTTACATGGGCATCGGTTGCACCCAGCTCGCGAAGTTCTTCGGCAAGCACGTTGGCAAGGTCGAACTGTACGGTGCTCGACGGCACCTGGTCGCAGTTGGCATCCTCGGACTGCGTGTTGATCTGGACATAGCGCAAAAAACGCTCGAGGACGTCGGGGTCCGTGGTGGTGTTTTCCATAAAGATCGCTCCAATCTTGGTCGTCGTGTGCAACAAGAACTCTAGCACGGTATGCCGCGGCATACCGCGACGCTTGGATGGGGTAGAATCAGCCATTGAGTGCAGAAGGGACGGATGTTCATGGATACGACAAATAGCTCGCGCGAGCTACACCTAACGGTGGCGAACGAAGACTACTTGGAGTGCATGGTTCGCATCGAAAGCGAAGATGGGGAGACCGGCGGCGTGCGGTCGGTCGATATCGCACAGCGCCTTGGCGTCTCGAAGGCATCGGTCAACAAGGCGGTTTCGGCTCTCAAGGCATCTGAACTTGTCGAACAGTCTCACTACGGCAAAGTTATCCTGACTGACCGTGGGCGCGAGGTCGGCTCGGCTATCTGGTATCGCCATCGTCTGGTCCGCACGTTTTTGGTTCAGGAGCTCGGTGTCGAATTTGAGCGAGCCGATTCCGAGGCCTGCATGATGGAGCATGCTCTATCCGAGGACACGATGAACCGCTGGCTCGCCTATCTCGAAAAGCAGGGAATCAGCGTCGAGGAATAGCGGGATATATATGGATACGAGTTATTACAACCGCTTTGGTGCCGAGGAACTTACGCGCCGCTTGTCGAGCGAGACCTTGTTGGCGCAGGGCCCCATGGGCAGTGTTCTGTTGAGTGAGTACGATGCCGCCGACATTCCACCGGTGTTTTGGAATCTGGCAGAGCCGCAGACCGTTTCTCGTATCCATCGCTTGTATGTCGCCGCCGGCGCGCAGGTGCTCATTACCAACACCTTTCAGGCATCAAGCTATGCCCTCAAGCACGACCAGATTGCGCCGTCCGTGGTGGAGGTCAATCGCGGGGCCGTCGACGATGCTCGCCAGGCGCACCCACAGCTGCTGCTGGGCTCGATGGGCCCGATTTGTATTGAGTGGTTTGCCGAGGACTCTGCCGAGTATCGTGAAATCCGAGGCATTGCGCGCGAACAAGCGCACGCCTTGCTCAATGCTGGTGTTGACGGTCTGCTGATCGAGACGGTGACGTCTATCCGTAATTTGCAGCCCATGCTTGCCGGCGCCCGAGATGCCGCCGACGGTATGCCTGTCCTGGTGAGTTTTGTCGTTGACGATAAAGGCGACCTGTTGGGCGATGGCCTCAACATCGAGGCAGCCGTTTTGTACGCCGAAAAACACGGCGCAAACTCGGTTGGTGTTAATTGCTGTTCGCTTGCGGCCGCGAACGCGGCGGTGCCCAGGATGGTTGCATCGGCGACTACTCCCGTCACGGTGCGTCCCAATGCGGGAAATCCGGTTCAGACACAGGATGGTCCCGTGTGGCATGAGGACCCCGAAGCCTTCGCTCGCGCATGCGTCGAGTGGAAGCGGGCGGGCGCCGCAATGGTAGGCAGCTGCTGCGGAACCACGGCGGTTACGACAGCCGCTATGGCAGATGCGCTCAATATATAGAACCCGAAAATGGGAGTATCGAATCACCGCCCCCGCTGGGGCGGTTTTTTTGTTGTCGGTGCGCACCTCGACGCTTTTGCCTAAACGGTGAACGAGCGTGCCGGCGGCTTGCCGGATGCCCGTTGCGGGTATACCTCATGCGTACCATGATCCAAACACTGCGAGGTGTCTGCGCGTGTGCGCGATAATTCACTTTGGAACTGACGGTTGGCGAGCTCGCGTCGACGGAGACTTTACTATCAACAACGTCGCTCGTGTCACTGATGCTATCGGCAGGCTATGGCAAAAGACGAATCCCGGTAAAACGGTATATGTAGGATTTGATACTCGGCCGCAAGCGCGCGAGTTCGCCGAGCTCGCGGCGGGCGTGATTGCCGCCCACGGGCTCGATGCCGTGCTCGTGTCTCGACCGGTGCCGACTCCCGCTCTTACGTGGGCGGCTGCGTATGACGGCGAGGCATGCGGCGCGCTTATGGTGACGGGCTCACATCATCCGCAGGGCTATCTATGCCTCAAGCTGCGGATGGGTGATGGCTCGACGGCCAACCAGGATGTCATCGAAGAGCTCGAGGAGACGATGGCCGCCGAGCCGCTGGGGCTTGAGGGGCAATACCGCACGGCAGATATCATTCCCGACTATATGCGAGCGGTGGCATCGTTTGTCGACGCGGATGCCATTCGCGCCGCGCATATGCGTGTGGTGGTTGACCCCATGGGCGGAGCTGCGCAGGGATATCTTGCCGACTTGCTTCGAGAGCTTGGCGTCGAAGTCCATGAGATTCACGCCGACGAGACGACCGATAGGGGAGATATCTGCCCCGACCCGGTCGAGCCGTGGGTGGATGCTTGTGAGCGCGCAGTTGTCGAAGACGGGGCGTGCGCCGGTCTGGTGACTGATGGCGACGCCGATCGTATCGGCGCGGTTGATGAGCGCGGCAGATATATACATCCACATCAGATCATGGCGCTCGTTTTGGGCGATTTGGTCCAGTATCGCAATCTGAAGGGACGCGTCGTCGTCAACCTTTCATGCTCCACGCTTGTGCGTCGCATTGCCGAGGCGCTCGGCTGCCGCGTGGTCATCAAGCCCGTCGGTTTTAAATATATAGCCGCCGAGATGAAGAAGGGCGGCGTTCTCGTGGGCGGTGAAGAGGCCGGTGGTATCGGTATCGCCGCGCACATGCCCGAGCGCGACGGCATCCTTGCCTGCCTGATTTTGTGCGAGCTCATGGCCAAGACCGGCGCGCCCTTGGGCGTGCTTATCGATCAGCTCGAGGCGAGCTTTGGCAAGACGAGTTACGGACGTCGAGATTTGCGCCTTGAGGCCGAGGATGCCGAGACGTTGCGCACGCTGCTTCCCGGCGTGAATCCCAAGTCGATATGCGGCAAGGCGCCGCAGAGCGTAAGCCATATGGACGGCTTGCGTCTGGCATTTGAGGATGACACCTGGCTGCTGATCCGTCCCAGCGGGACCGAACCGGTGGTGCGCGTGTACGCCGAGGGCTTTTCGGTGGAGGAGCGCGATGAGCTGCTAGATGCCGGCTGCGCTTTGGCCAGGGGCGCATATCGGCTCTAGCCAAGGGGCCACTCTATATAAAGATGTGCTCGGCAAGCGGTAGCTATCAACTGGCAAGCGTCAGTTGAGGGCACAGTTGTGTAGGAAATGTGTGCGCCCAGATTCCCGCCCCCGGGGCCCCTCCGGTCTGGCAATATATCTCCTTGCCGCGCGGCCCGGTCGGACCGGATGTACCGCGCAGGCGTGCACCTTGAGAACCGGATACTGCGAGGATGGACACCTACGGGTGTCGCATCCGGGCAGACATCGAACCATTTGAAATGGTCTAACTTGGATTTGTTTTTCGCAAGGCCGCCGAGAGGCGGCCCCGAGAAATTCCTTTTCCTATCTAATAGAACCATATGAATCGAACGGAACCGATCAGCGAATGACTGAGAGGACCGGACGGGCTCGAAGCCCAACATATTTGGACGGAGAGTTCGATCCTGGCTCAGGATGAACGCTGGCGGCGCGCCTAACACATGC
>USHS01000041.1 GCA_900554585.1 uncultured Collinsella sp. | reverse complement strand
GGGACGTTCCGCCCGTCATCACCTACGTGTCGCGCCAGGCCGAGCTCGCGCCCAACGAGGCGTGCAAGACCTTCAACATGGGCGTTGGCCTGTGCCTGATCGTTGCCCCCGAGGATGAGGCCGCTGTGACCGAGGCTCTGGTCGCGCTCGGCGAGAAGCCGTTCCGCGTGGGCGAGTGCGTCGAGGGCTCCGGTAAGGTCGTGTACTCCGATGAGCGCTAACGAGCAGATGGCTGCCGCCGAGGGCCTGGGCTTTGCGCCCTACACCCGTCCGACCGGCACCGATACGGCCGAGCCGCTCAAGATCGGCGTGCTTATCAGTGGCTCGGGCACCAACCTGCAGGCACTCATCGACCTGATCGCCGCCGGCAAGCTCAACGCTTCGATTGAGCTTGTGGTGTCGAGCCGTCCTTCGGCCAAGGGCTTGCAGCGTGCCGAGCGCGCGGGCATCCAGACGCTCACGCTGTCCAAGGATGTCTACGCCGACCCCATCGCCGCCGACGAGATCATCGCGCACGAGCTGCTCGAGCGTGGCTGCGAGTACGTGGTGATGGCTGGCTACATGCGCATGGTGCACACGCCGCTGCTGGCGGCGTTCCCCAACCGTGTGGTCAATCTGCATCCGGCGCTGCTGCCGAGCTTTACCGGCGCCCATGCGATCGACGATGCGTTTGCGCGCGGCGTCAAGGTGACCGGCGTGACCGTGCACTTTGCCAACGAGATCTACGACAACGGGCCCATCATTGCCCAGCGTGCGCTGACTGTTGAGGAGGGTTGGGACGTCGACACGCTCGAGGAGCACATCCACGCGATCGAGCATGTGCTGTATCCCGAGGTCGTGCAGATGCTCGCCGACGGCCGCGTTCACGTGCTGGAGAGCGGCAAGGTCGCAATTGATGCGCCTCGCGGCTAGTGGCGCACAGTACAATTTAGCCGAGTAGTCAGGGTGGTCATTGGCGCCAAGGCGCAAGTGGCCACCCTTTGTTTTAGGTAGTCATCGGGGACGTTCTTAAGCGACTAGGTGAGAGAGGTGGGTGCATGGCGGATAACGAAGCGCTGTTTACGCCTGAGCTGGTGTTTTTTGATTGGGAGTGTGCGTCGCCGGGTGAGGTATTTGCGCAGCTTGAGGGTGAGCTTGCCCCGCGCGGCTACATTGCCGAGGGTTGGCTCGACGCCGTTCGCACGCGTGAGGATGCCTATCCCACGGGCCTTGCCATGCCGGCAGCAAACATCGCCATCCCGCATACCGACCCGGGGTTTGTGTCCAAGCCCTATATCGCGGTGGCAAAGCCCGCCGCGCCCGTGACGTTTAACGCCATGGCAGGCATGGGTGCTCCCGTGCCGGCGCAGATCATCATCAACCTGGGCATTGCCGAGCCGGGCGGCCAGGTCGAGGCCCTGCAGGCGCTCATGAATATCTTTATGGATGCGGACGCCGCAGCCGATGTGCTCGGCCAGACCACGCCCCAGGGTATGGTCGACGCCATCCGCCGCCACTTCTAAGGTAGGGCTAAGCCGGCACCTGGGGACGTTCCCTGCCGGCACTTGGGGACTGTCCCTAACTGCCGGCAGAAAAGGAACGTCCCTAACTGCCAACCGCCAGACCTGTCCCCTTTGCACCAAAATGGTGCAGATTAACCCGTCCCCAATGTGCCAGGTGTGCTGCGGGGCCGCGTTGTGACACAATGGCGTTTGTTCGATTCGTGATGCGAAAGGCCAAACATGGCAAACAAGAAAAAGAACCCCGAGGCCGCGCCGACGCCCGAGCAACAGGCCCGCGCCGCCTCCAGCTCTCGCAAGAAGGCTCGCAAGACGCGCGTGTCCAAGACCGTCAAGATCGTCCTGGTGGTTATCGGCGTGCTGGCAATGCTGCTTTCTGTCTCGGCGATGGCATGCTCCGGTCTTATGTCGCAGACCGAGGATACCTCGGGCTACAAGCTCACCGGCGGTGTGGCTGCCACCATCAACGGCACCAACCTCACCGAGGACACTGTGACCAAGCAGATCATGAGCATGCGCACATCCTACGGCTACACCAAGGACGAGGACTGGGCACAGTACCTGGTCGACAACGACCTCACGCCCAAGAAGTACCGCAAGCAGCTCATCGACTCCTACACGCAGCAGATTCTGCTTCAGCAGGCGCAGAAGGAGAACGGCGTGACCGTCTCGGACGAGGAAGTCGAGAAGGCTTGGAAGGACGCGTGCAAGAGCGCGGGCGGCGCCAAGACCTTTAAGGAGGCCCTCAAGACCTACGGCTACACCGAGGACACCTACAAGAGTTCGCTCAAGGAGAGCCTGGCGCAGCAGAAGCTCAAGGATGCCGTGGCGCCCACGAGCAAGCCCAAGGACAGCGAGATCGTCGATTACATCAACGAGAACCTGTCCAACTACAACGATGCCCGCCGTTCGTCGAATATCCTGATCAAGGTCGATTCCGACGCATCCGACGAGGACAAGGCTGCCGCCAAGGCCAAGGCACAGGAGTGCCTGGACAAGATTAACTCCGGCGAGCTGAGCTTTGAGGACGCTGTGGAGCAGTACTCCGACGATACCGGCTCCAAGGAGAAGAAGGGCGATGTGGGTTGGGATAAGCTCACCACCTTCGTCGACAGCTACCAGACGGCGCTCGAGGGGCTCAACAAGGGCGATGTGAGCGGCGTGGTCGAGTCGACGTATGGCTACCATGTCATCAAGTGCACCGACTACTTCCATGTCGATAGCCAGGTCGATGACATCAAGCAGGTACCCAAGGACATCAAGAAGTATGTTTCCAACGTGGTGAAGACGCAGGCGGCCAGTACTGCATACAGCGAGTGGCTGGAGCAGTACAAGAAGGACGCCGACATTACCGTCAACCCCATGCCCAAGGACGTGCCCTATAACGTAAGTCTGAAGGGCGTCACCAAGAGCTCGACCGACGATTCGTCGACGACTGAGTAATCATGGGGCGGTGCTCGTGCGAGTGCTGCCCACACTATTGAGGAGGATTTGCAGATGACCAACGAAGAGCTGCAGCAGGAAATGATCGCCGCCATGAAGGCCAAGGACAAGGTTCGCCTGTCCATCATTCGCCAGGTTAAGGCCGAGGTGAAGAATATCGAGGTTAACGAGCGCCGCGACGTGACCGAGGAAGACGTCAACAGCATGATCAAGCGTCTGATTAAGCAGACGAGCGAGACGCTGGAGATGTCCATTAAGGCCGGCACCGACCAAGACCGTACCGACAACCTGACCGAGCAGGTCAAGATTCTGGAGAGCCTGCTGCCCGCGCAGGTTTCGGGCGAGGAACTCGAGGCTCTGATCGAGCAGGTCATTGCCGAGCTGGGCGCCACGTCCAAGAAGCAGATGGGCCAGGTCATGGGAGCACTCGGCAAGGCCACCGGCGGCAACTTCGATAAGCCTGCCGCGGCAAAGATCGTCGGCGCAAAGCTTGCGTAATTTGTTACGCGGTTTTACCAAACCGCGTAACGGCTCGACGCTGCAAACCCGTACACGCGGCAATCTGACGTTCAATTTCAAGGACGCGACCATAAGGTCTGCGCCCTTTCATTTCACGTCACCTTGCTCGCGTGTACGGGTTTTCGCTGACTTATGCTCAACAAGGGCGGTTGGAGGGGGCGTGACCATTGCGGTCGCGCCCCTTTTTTGCTGGGCGGTGCTCATTGGGGACAGACTTAAATGAGTACCCAATGAGCGGGCACTCATTTAAGTCTGTCCCCAATGAGTGGGTTAAAGGTTGCGGGTTCTTTACGGGAATGTAGTGTGGGCTGCGGAAACGTGGTTCTTTCCGTACAATAGTTCAACTCGTGTAAACGCAGGGAAGGGACATTCATGGCAGACATGATCGAGATCAAGCATCTCAACAAGTACTTTGGCGACCTGCATGTGCTCAAAGATATCAATCTTACCGTCAAGCGCGGCGAGAAGCTCGTAATGATCGGGCCTTCCGGTTCGGGTAAGTCGACGCTCATCCGTTGCGTCGATTATCTGGAGGAGCCTACGTCGGGCGAGGTCGTCATCGACGGTACGCCGCTCACCAAAAAGAACCACCTGGAGATGGCTCGCAAGTATAGTTCCATGGTGTTTCAGCAGTTCAACCTGTATCCCAACATGACGGTGCTGGGCAACCTGACGCTCGCGCCCATCAAGCTGCAAAAGAAGAGCAAGGAGGAGGCGACCGAGATCGCCATCGCCGCGCTCAAGCGCGTCGGCATGGCGCATAAGGCCGGCGAGTATCCGCAGAATCTCTCGGGCGGTCAGCAGCAGCGCATCGCCATCGCCCGTGCCCTGTGCACCAAGCAACCCATCATCCTGTTTGACGAACCGACCTCGGCGCTCGACCCCGAGATGGTCCAGGAGGTTCTGGACGTTATGATTGAGCTCGCGCAGGAGGACATCACCATGATCTGCGTGACGCACGAGATGGGCTTTGCGCGCCAGGTGGCCGACCGCGTCATCTTTATGGAGGACGGCCGCATCCTGGAGGAGGGCACGCCCGAGCACTTCTTCGATAACCCCGAGAACCCGCGCTGCCGTGAGTTCCTGTCCAAGATTCTGCACTAGGCGCGGTGATGGACATGACGGATATGACGAGGGCGGCCGTGTCGCGCCGTCACTTTTTGCAGCTGGCTGGCGCCAGCATGCTTGCGCTGACGGGGACCGCGCTTACCGGTTGCGGCAACTCCACCAGCGGCGAGGGCTCCGACAAGGGCTCCAAGCTTGCGGCCATCAAGTCGCGTGGCCATCTGAATGCCGGCGTTAAGAAGGACGTTCCCGGCTATGGCTATTACGACACCGCCAAGGGTCGCTTTGAGGGCATGGAAGTCGATTTGTGCTACCAGATCGCCGCTGCCGTCTTTGGCGTGAGCTACAAGGAGGCCCGCGCCCAGGAGCTTGTCGAGTTTACCGACGTAACGCCCAAGACGCGCGGCCCGCTGATCGATAACGGCCAACTTGACGTGGTTGCGGCGACCTACACCATCACCGACGAGCGCAAGAAGAGCTGGGATTTCTCGACGCCGTACCGCACCGACTACGTGGGACTCATGGTCAAGAAGCGTTCGGGCTTTACCTCGATTGAGGACCTGGACGGCAAGGTCATCGGCGTGAGCCAGGGTGCTACCACACAGGGCCTGATCGAGCAGATGATCAAGGACAACGGCTTTAGCTGCAAGCCCGAGTTTAGGGCCTTTAGCGGCTACCCCATCATCAAGAGTTCGCTCGACGCCGGCAATATCGACGTCTTTGCCATGGACCGCTCCACACTGGCCGGTTACATGAACGAGACCGTTGAGCTGCTGCAGCCCGAGGTCAAGTTTGGCGAGCAGGGCTACGGCGTGGCGACCAAGAAGGGCTGCGACCTTTCGGCCGTGGTCGATCAGGTGATTTGCGATCGCCTGGCCGACGGCTGGCTCGACCAAGAGGTCAAGACCTGGGGTCTTGTATAGGCGCATCGTCCAAGGAAGGAATCAAATGCTCGAAGGATTATTTGACGCCGACCGTTGGTCGACGACATTTCAAAACATGGGGCCCTTCTGGGAGGGCTTTGGCGTGACGCTACAGGTGGTCGTTGCCGGTCTGCTGCTGTCGCTGGTGCTGGGCACGCTACTGGGTGTGTTCTCTACCACTCGCTCGCGCGTGTTGCGCGCCATAAGCCGCGTGTACGTGGAGTTTTACCAGAACACCCCGTTGCCCGTGCAGGTGCTCTTTATGTACATGGCCGGACCGCAGTTTTTGCAGGCCATAACCGGTGCCGACCAGCCGGTGCGCATCGCGCCGTTCGTGCTGGGCTTCTTGGGCGTGGGTCTGTATCACGCGGCCTACATTTCGGAGGTCATCCGCACCGGTATCGAGGCGGTTCCGCGCGGTCAGATGGAGGCGGCCCAGAGCCAGGGCTTCACCCGTGCGCAGGCGTACTGGTACATCGTGCTGCCCCAGACATTCAAGATCATTTTGCCGCCGCTGTGTAACCAGGCGCTCAACCTGGTCAAGAATACGTCGGTGCTGGCGCTTGTGGCCGGCGGCGACCTTATGTACCGTTCCGACAACTTTGTGAGTCTGTACGGTTACCTGCAGGGATACATCGTCTGCTGCCTTATGTACTTCATCATCTGCTTTCCGCTCGCCATGCTGGTGCAGTGGCTCGAGCGCCGCTCAAAGGAGCGTCCGCGCGGTGTGAGCTTGGCCGAGCTGGGGCTCGACAACGTAGAGGAGGCCTAGCGCATGGAAATCTTCAACACGACCAACCTGCTCTACATTTGGGGCGGCTTTGTTAAGACGATCGAGATCTCGGCGCTGTCGATCTTTTTCTCGCTCATCTTTGGCACGGTGCTGGCGCTCGTTAAGAGTTATGCGCCCCGTCCATTCCGTATTTTGGTGAGCGCCTATATCGAGCTGTTCCGCTGTACGCCGAACCTGCTGTGGATCCTGTTTATCTACTTTACGGTGCAGGGTTTGGACATTGTGATTTCGACCATCGCCTTTACGCTGTTTACCAGCGCTGTTATGGCCGAGATTGTGCGCGGCGGCCTCAACTCGATTCCGCGCGGCCAGTTTGAGGCAGCGCAGAGCCAGGGCTTCGGCTTCTTTGCCACCATGCGCTACATCATTCTGCCGCAGACGTTTAAGACGATCATTCCGGCGCTGTTTAGCCAGTGCACGACCGTCATTAAGGACAGCTCGTATCTTTCGGGCATTAACGTGGCCGAGCTCATGTACACGGCCAACGTTGTGATGGCCCACGCGATCGATCTGTCGCAGGTGCTTATGCTCTACGGCCTGGTGTTTGCGATGTACTTTGTGCTCAACTTTGGTATCTCGCTGCTGGTCCGAGCGTATCAACGCCGTATTGTGGCAGCGTAGTCCTGCTTCCCCAAGCACGGCACCTTGCCCCTCAATCGTCGCTTGCGTACATTTAGTACGCGGCGTTCCTCTTTCGGGGCAATCTGCCGCACTTGGGAAACCAGGACGGTCGTAAGTGACAAAATGGGAATCAGGAATCGCCTATTTCTCATTTGTTAGAAAGGAATCGCGATGAGCGATCTGGAGAACAAGAAGAATCCTGTGGTCATTACCATCGCGCGCGACTTTGGCGCCGAGGGCCACGAGATTGGTCGCATGCTTGCCGACGAGTTGGGGATTCCGCTGTACGATAACGAGCTGCTGGTGCGTGCGTCGCTGCGTGCGGGCGAGTCGCTCGACAAGATGGCCGCTTACGACGAGCGCCTGGCCGTGGAGAACATGGCGTTTCTGCCCGACCGCTACGATGCGCGTTCGTACTCGGACAAGCTGTTCCAAAAGATGAGCCAGGTGATTTTGGACCTGGGCGAGACCGAGAGCTGCATTATTGAAGGTCGCCTGTCCGATTACCTGCTGCGTAACAACCCCAACCACATTGCCGTGTTGGTGACCGCACCCTTTGAGGACCGCGTCGAGATCGTGCGCAAGAAGCGCGGCCTTAACAAAAAGAAGGGCGCCAAGCTGGTCAAGCAGCAGCAGAAGGCGCGCGAGGCGTTCTATAAGCGCTATAGTGCCGGAAAGTGGAAGATGACGAGCGGTAAAGACATTGTCGTCAACCGCGCCAAGCTGGGCCGCGAGGGTTGTAAAGACGTCATCGCCGCCGCCTACCGCTACAAAGTGGCGCAGCTCGAAGGCTAACCGATCAAAAACCACCACAAAGGGGACAGGCACCTTTGTGGTGGTTTTTGTTTTAGGCGGAGAAAGTCAACTGGTTCTGCGGGGGCCGATCACTCAAAGAACTCAAAGATGCTCAAATAACTCAAAGATGCTCAAAATACTTAAAGATTGTAGGGGCATAATTAAGTTGTATGAGTTCAAGGGAGGCTTTATGGCGGCACCGACGGCGTACAGGCAGGCAAATCCATTCACGCCGATGTTCGGACGTGTACCGGCGTATATGGCCGGCCGTGAGCAAATCATCGATGATATGGTGCTGGCGTTTGAAAATGACGACTCCGATCCCAATCTTTGCTCGGTTTTCTATGGTGCACGTGGTACAGGTAAAACGGCGCTTTTGGCATATCTGTCGTACCGCGCCCAGCAAGAGGGCTGGATTACAGCGAATGTGACGGCCTCGGAGGGGATGCTCGAAGACATTTTGCAGCGCCTCAACGAATCAGCCGCCCATCTGATCGAAAAGCCCGCTTCTAGGCGTGTGAACAGTGTCGGCATTGCCCCCGTAGGAAGCATGAGCTGGGAAAACATCGATGTTGAATTTGAGGGCGCTAACTGGCGTACTAAGATGAACGCTTTGTTTGCTCAGCTTGAAGCGACTGACACCGGGGTGCTTATCGCCGTTGACGAAGTGGATGCATCGTTTGCGCAAATGACGGAGCTTGTTACTACCTACCAGCACTTTGTAAGCGAGAATAAAAAGGTAGCTTTGCTTATGGCGGGGCTGCCGTTTCGCGTGCTGGCGCTGCTGACGGGGAAATCGACATCGTTTCTTCGTCGCGCGGCTCAACATTCGTTGGGATCAATTTCACCGACTGAGGTAAAAGAAGCGTTTCGACTAACGATTGAGGACGGCGGCAAGACGATTTCTGATGAGGCGATCGACCTCGCTGCCAAGGCGATCGATGGCTTTCCATTTATGTTCCAGTTGGTGGGGTATCGGGCATGGAATGCTTCGCGCCAAGCCTCCGAGGTTTCTATTGAGGATGTCGAACGAGGCGCG
>USHS01000040.1 GCA_900554585.1 uncultured Collinsella sp. | reverse complement strand
AGTCGGGGAATCTTGTTTGCGTCGGCCAGCTTCTCCGCGCACAGGTTGGAGTCTGCCTGAGGACATTCGCGTTATTCGCCGCCGAAGACCGGGATGACTTTCTCCCAAAAGGCTGCCAAGTACCATGGCGTGAGCGTTGGGGTAGCCATCATTCAGCGTGGATACATCCGGATGCGCATAGATCCAGACGATTCCAACGTTCTCGTATTTCCCGTGCAGGTAATCGAAGAGGGTAAGCGACACCATACAGTTGCCGCCGACGGTCACGACTCTGTCGGGGGTTTCTGCCGTAAGCTTCCTCTTCGCATCCTGAATCCCTGCCAGGACTTCGTCCTCGGCATAGATGCGAACTGCCTCCCATTTCTCATGTCCAAGTTTTGGGACGCGTTTCACAATGCCGAGTGGGGCCCCTGGACAGTCGGATCACGTGGTGGCCCCCTTTGAGAGGGTCACGAGCATCACGGTTCCGTTCTCGGAACTTGCTTCGACCTCTACCGTGCCACCGTGAAGAGCTGCAATCTCCCAAACGAGCGCTAGTCCGAGTCCTGCGCCGCCGTATGCCCTGCTGCGGGATTTATCCAGGCGAAAGAACGGTTGGAAGATGCTCTCACGGTACTGCTTGGGTATTCCCGGGCCCTGGTCCTCGACTCGCAGGAACACGCGGCTGTCGTTATCGCAGATGGAGACGTTGACAGTCGAGCCGGGGCGGCTGTAACGGATGGCATTTTCGACCAGGTTAAACACCAGCCGATAGAGGAGCGTGTCGCTCCCGATTACTAAAGCGTCTCCAGCACAATTGAGGGCTATGCCCTTATTTTCGGCAAGTGGCGCAAGGTCGGTGAGGACCTCTTCGGACAGGGGACCGAGTTCCACATCGTCATCGCAAGGAACGCTGCGGAGCTCACTCATCTCAAGCAGCACCTTGGTCATTCGCGACATCCGCTCGGTTTCTTCTTGTAACAGGTCGAGCAGCTCAGCTGTTTGGGGTTGCGATGTGGGGTGCTCGGAGACAAACAGTTCAATCTGCGCTTGCATAAGGGCGAGTGGGGTGCGCAGCTCGTGTGCGGCGTTGCCGGTAAACTGACGCTGTGCAGAGAACCCTTCGCCAAGACGAGCGATCATGTCGTTGAAAGAGGCGCTGCATCGTTGTAGCTCGGTGGGCACATCTTCATTGAGTCTGATTTCGCTTAGGTTGTCAGGTTGCACACGCTCAACCTGAGCTGCAAAAGCCCGTAGCGGTTTGAGTGCACGGCCGCTCACAAAGTATGCCAGCGCGCCGCCAAGGAGTGTGACTCCAGCCGTGATGTACCAGGCTGTCGTGCCAAAAGACTCCTGTGCGTCGTTTACGACGATCGTGACCTTGTCATCGAGGGCTGCTTTCGTTGGGTCGAACGCCTGGAGCGAATCTTCGCCGGTTGCGTTAAAGGCCGAGATGTCGCTGCCGATGGCATCCATGTAGCGCATGCCCGTATAGCCGACCAGGCAGTTCGTCAGCACGCATGCCGCACACGTGAGCAGTGCCGTCATAATCGTTATGCGCCATTGCAGCGAAAGCCCTTTCATTCTCCATCCTCCATAACGTAGCCCTCTCCAATCCGATTGCGAATCGGGTCGTATCCCAAAGCGCTGCGCAGCTTTTTGCGGAGTGACGAGATGTGAACGCGGGTTGCGTTGCTAAAGCTGTTCACGCTGCTATCCCAAACGTGCTCGATAAGCTCCTCTTGACTTACCGGACGCCCCTGATTAAGCATCAGGTATTCCAAGATTCCCGTTTCCTTGCGTGTAAGAGATAAAGCCTCGCTGTCCACGGAAGCGATGCGCGTCTTGGTGTCAAAGCGGAGCTTTCTGCAGGTTAAAACTATGTCGCTTTGCGTAAAGCGTCTGAGGGTAAGGCTGCGAATCCTTGCCGCAAGCTCGTCCAGATGAAACGGCTTGGTGAGGTAGTCGTTGGCCCCGGCATCGAGTCCGGCGACTTTATCGGATACTTCGCCACGTGCGGACAGAATCAGTACCTTGGTCTCGCAGTCAGTTTTCCTAAGTTCCCTGAGTACGGTCATGCCGTCGATACGGGGAAGGTTGAGGTCGAGCACCACGAGGTCAAAGACTTCGACGCCCAGCAGGTCGAGCGCCTCCTGTCCATCGTGACAGCAGTCAACGCTGTACGCCAAGTTTCGCAAGCTGCGCGCGATTGCATCGCACAGTGCTCGCTCGTCTTCGACGATCAAAATACGCATAGCAGTCTCCTTGCACATTCCAAATCGCGCTTAACACGGATTTTATAGTCGATATGGTCCAATGGTCGCGTAACGAAAGGAGTGGTCGGATTGTTCAAAGCGGTAAACCCCGTGGTACAGGTCGCTTTGTTGATCGTCGGAATTGCCATGGTGTGCTTTGGCGTTATGCGTGGCGAGGCGGATGCCGTGCTGGCCAAAGCGATTAGGCTGTGCTTGGAGTGTATCGGAATTGGATAAAAGAGAAAACACTGCGTCGCATGTTTTGGCCCGATTTCGCGGATTCATTCAGGCGGCGGCAACGCTCATCACCAACATTCACCTGCCAAACTTTGCCAAAGGCGGCATCTATCAGGGCGCGGGAAAAACAGTCTGCGTACCTGGACTTAATTGCTATTCGTGCCCCGCGGCATCGGGTGCGTGCCCCATCGGGTCGTTCCAGTCGGTGGTAGGTTCATCCAAGTTCAACTTCTCCTACTACGTTACCGGTACGCTCATTTTGCTCGGCGTGCTGCTGGGGCGATTTGTATGCGGGTTTTTGTGCCCGTTTGGCTGGCTGCAGGAACTGCTTCATAAGATTCCCGGCAAAAAGTTCTCCACGAAAAAGCTCAAGCCGCTCACGTACATCAAGTACGTCGTGCTGCTGTTTGCCGTGGTGCTGCTGCCCGTCTTGGTGGTTAACGACGTGGGCATGGGCGACCCGTTCTTTTGTAAGTACATCTGTCCGCAGGGTGTGCTCGAGGGCGCCATTCCGCTGGCCATTGCCAATGCCGGCATTCGATCTGCGTTGGGACATCTTTTTACTTGGAAACTTGTCGTTCTCATTGCCGTGGTAGTGCTGAGCGTTTTGTTCTACCGCCCCTTCTGCAAATGGATTTGTCCACTCGGCGCATTCTATGCGCTCATGAATAGGGTGTCCCTACTGGGGATTCAGGTTGACGCGTGCAAATGCGTCTCGTGCGGCAAGTGCTCAAAGGTTTGTCAGATGGACGTTGATGTGGTCCGTGCGCCCAATCATGCCGAATGTATCCGGTGCGGAAAGTGCATCGGGGCCTGTCCTGTCGATGCCATCAGCTATCGCTATGGCCTGGATGTGTCGGCGGAAAAGCTTCCCTTGACCGCCGATAAAAAGTAAACAAGCTTCGACAAAACGGAGGAATGACCATGAAGCTTTCTAAGATTGCGGCCCTGTTTATGGTGCCGGTATTGGCCTTGTGCCTTGTGGCATGTTCGGCGCCCGGTGGCAATGCGAGCGAATCTGCGAGCTCCGATCCTAAGATCGCAGAGCTTACTGCGCAGAAGCCGGCCAATGCCGACGAGGCCGCCGAGCTGTATGCGAAGCTCATGCAGAAGGAGAACGAGATCTTTTCGAGTGATAACGCGCTGTGGGAAAAGGTATTCAATGCGGCAAATAAAGACTCGGCAATGATTGAGGATGGCAGCAATTACGGCGATTTTCTGCTCAAGACCATCGACGGCGCCAAGGATGAGTTCACGGCGGATGAGCTTAAGACGCTCAAGGCCGGTGCACAGCAGATCAAGGAGATCGAGGACAAGCTCGAGAGCCTGGAGAAGGAGTTCCCCGGCTGTGGAAGCACGCCGAGTGCAGGCGAGAGCGTCGACGCTTCGACCGCTGGCATGACGGCTGGTGCCAATGCTTCGAGCGAGGCGACGAAGTTCCCCAGCTTTACGGGCAAGGACCTGGATGGCAACGACGTGAACAGCGACGAGCTGTTCTCTAAGAACAAGGTCACCGTCATGAACTTCTGGTTCACTACTTGCAAGCCGTGCGTGGGCGAGCTGGGCGATCTTGAGAAACTGAATCAGGAGCTTGCCGAGAAGGGCGGCCAAGTCGTGGGTGTCAATTCCTTTACGCTCGATGGCAACAAGGGCGAGATTGCAGATGCCAAGGACGTGTTGAGCAAGAAGGGCGTGACATATAAGAACATCTGGTTCAAGTCGGATAGCGAGGCCGGTAAGTTTACGTCAAATTTGTTCTCGTTCCCGACAACGTATGTCATCGATCAGAATGGCAACATCGTAGGGGAGCCCATCGTGGGAGCCATCAGCTCCGCCGAGCAGCGCGCAGCACTCAACAAACTTATCGACCAGGCGATTGCGAATAGCGAGCAGTAAAAAACACGTAAAGCATCGCGAGGATCGTGTGTCGCTGTGCGGAGTAGTCCGCTGCCTTTCAAGATAAGCTCCACCATATAGAGGCCCCACTTGGGGCCTCTTTTTTTACGGGCTTTAGCCTGTGCGGGGCGCGCAGCGCGCCGCATCAGAAACCACCCGCTATGCGGGTGGGGCCAAACGGCTTTACAAAGCCGCCCCCTCGCCGGACACTTGCGATTGTTCAGGCCGCAAGGAATCCGAGTCGAGAGGGCGGTGGTGGCGTATGGCCCAGAAGGCCTACAGCCTGTCGCACACGAAGTGGATGTGCAAGTACCACGTCGTGTTCACGCCGAAGTATAGGCGCAAAGTCATCTACAACCAAATAAGGTCCGACCTTGGGGAGATCTTCAGGAAGCTCTGCCAGTACAAGGGGATAGAGATCATCGAGGGGCACCTGATGCCCGACCACGTCCACATGCTGTTGGCGATACCGCCGAAGTACAGCGTATCGAGCGTGATGGGCTACCCGAAGGGGAAGAGCTCGCTGATGATATTCGACAAGCACGCGAACATGAAGTACGAGTTCGGCAACAGGAAGTTCTGGGCCGAGGGCTACTGCGTGTCCACCGTCGGCCTGAACGAGGCCACCATCGCGAAGTACATCCGGGAGCAGGAGAAGGCCGACATCGCGATCGACCGGCTGAGCGTCAAGGAGTACGAGGACCCCTTCGATAGGGGGCCGGGGCGTAAATAGCGCCGGTTTGACCGGCCCGTCACGGGTCAATCTGCAGTGCGGCCCGAACCCCGTGAGGGCCGGCGCCTTTAGACGCGTGCCGGAAATCCAAGGGTTATACCCTAAGAGCAAACCACCCCTTTTAGGGGTGGTTTTGATTGGGCGTCGTCCCGTTCGTTTTTTGGCGCGGTTCCCTACATTCCTCACTGGTGTCGGTGAAAAATGGGGATAGAGTAGGACAAACGCGTCGAATACGAACGGCGGGGGAGAGCGGGCAGGGTGCCTGCGCAGGAGAGGTTGCCGTCCATGTTGGAGCTCAAAGGTATTTGCAAAAGGTACGTTACGCAGTCGTTTACGCAGGTAGCGCTCGACAACGTAAGCCTGTCTTTTCGCGATAACGAGTTCGTGGCCGTTCTGGGCCCCTCGGGCTCGGGCAAAACTACGATGCTCAACGTTATCGGCGGGCTCGACCACTTTGACTCGGGCGACCTGCTGATCGACGGTATTTCGACCAAGGATTTTCACGATCGCGATTGGGATGCCTATCGCAACAACCGCATCGGCTTTGTGTTCCAGAGCTATAACCTCATTCCGCATCAGACCATTTTGGAAAATGTGGAGCTGGCGCTTACGCTCACGGGCGTGGGGCATGCCGAGCGCCGCCAGCGTGCGCGCGAGGCGTTGGAGAAAGTCGGCCTGGGCGAGCACGTTAACAAGCGCCCGAGCCAGCTATCGGGCGGACAGATGCAGCGCGTGGCCATCGCCCGCGCCCTGATCAACGATCCCGAGATTGTGCTGGCAGACGAGCCGACCGGCGCCTTGGATTCCACAACGTCCGTGCAGGTCATGGACTTGCTCAAGGACGTGGCGCGCGACCGTCTGGTTATTATGGTCACGCACAATCCCGAGCTGGCATACCAATACGCCACGCGCATCGTCAACCTGGCGGACGGCAAGATCACCGACGATTCCGATCCTTTCGATGTCGCCAAAGCCGCACGTCGCGAAGCCAAGCCTACGCGCAAAACCTCGATGAGTTTTGTGACGGCGCTGGGGCTTTCTGCCCGCAACCTTATGACCAAAAAAGGCCGTACGGCCATGACGGCCTTTGCGGGGTCGATTGGCATTATAGGTATTGCGGCGATCCTGGCGCTGTCCAATGGCGTGAACAATTACATCAAAAAGGTCGAGGAGGATACGCTCTCGAGTTACCCGCTTACGATCTCCAAGCAGGACTACGACCTGTCGTCCATGATGGGCGGACAGGGGGCCACGGACGACGATACGTCCAAGAACGAGGGCTCGTCCGACGACGGCACCGACGGCAAGGCTCAGGGAACCGATAAGATCCCTGTGGTCACGGCCGTAAAGGATATGTTTGCGAGCGTTAAGTCCAACGACATGACGAGCTTTAAGGCATGGCTCGATGCCGGTGGCGACAGCATCGATAAAGAAGTCAACGCCATCCAGTACGGCTATGGCGTGACGCCGGTTGTCTATCGTGCGGGTAAGGGCGACGAGAAGCCCGTCCGGCTGGTGCCCAACGCCATGACCGAGGCCATGAGCGGAGGTGCGAGCTCGGCGGCAACGGTGAGCATGGAATCCATGGGAACCTCGGTCTTTAACGAGATGATCGACGACCAGAGCCTGCTCGACAGCCAGTACGATGTCGTCGCCGGTCATTGGCCCACGTCTGCTGATGAAGCCGTAATGGTGCTTTCGAGCCGTGGAACGGTGGGCGATTACACGCTCTACAGCATCGGCGCGCTGGATATCAACGAGCTCAACGATCTGGTTAACAGCGCCATGACGGCTGACGGTAAGATCGAGACGCCCGAGACCGGCACCGACTTCACCTACGACGATGCGCTGTCCACGACGTTTAAGGTGCTGTCGCCGGCCGATGCCTATCGCAAAAACGAAGAGACCGGCATGTGGACTGACATGTCTGGCGACGCCGACTTTATGGCCGCCAAGGTTGCCGACGGTATCGACGTGCACATTGTGGGCGTGGTGCGACCAAACGAGACGGCCAATGCGAGTGCGTTGTCTCCGGGCATTGCCTATACGCATACACTGACTCGCCAGCTTATGGAGCGCGCCGCCGATTCGCAGATTGTGCAGGAGCAACTCGCCCACCCCGAGACGGATGTCTTTACGGGCAAAACCTTCGACGAACTGCAAGGCGAGGCCAAGCAAGGCGTGGATCTGGGCAGCATGTTCAGTGTGGACGAGGCGGCGCTCAAGAGCGCGTTCTCATTTGATGCGTCTGCATTCTCGGGTGCAGGCGGCGGTATGGACCTGTCGGGTCTTGACTTGTCCGGGTTGGATATCGACCTTTCGGGTGTTGGGAAGGACATCGACTTCAGCGACATCATGACAAAAGCGCCAACCCCAGATCTCTCGGGTATCTTTGACGGTCTGGAACTCACGCCCGAGCAAATGCAGCAGGTGGGAACGCTTGCCAACCAGCTGTTTGAGGGATTTTTGCAGTCTGATCAGTTTAAGGCGTTGACGCCCGAAGATCTTAAGGACGCGTCAAAGCTGGCCGCCGCATTCTCGGCGTATCTTGAGAGTGATACGGCAGCCCAGCAAATCCTGGCCCAGCTCAAAGCGCTCGGCGGCGATGCCCTGGCCGAGCGCTTGCAACAGGCGATGACCGACTATGTACAAAAGCAGCTGGCTCCGTATCTGCAGCAGGCAATGGACCAGGTGACCAAGACAATCAGCGACCAGATTGCGACAACGGTATCGTCCCAGCTTAAAGTAGGCGCGGCGGGGCTCATGGGACAGATGGCTACGCAGATGTCATCGAGTTTTGCCAACCTGGCGAGCGCTATGCGTGTGGATGCGAGCGCTTTTGCTCGTGCCATCCATTTCAACATGGATGCCGAGGATCTGAGTTCGCTCATGATGAGCTATGCCAAGGCTTCGAAGCTCACCTACGACAACAATCTGACCACGTTGGGCTATGCGGATGAGGCCGACCCCATCTCGGTCAAGATTTTCCCGCGCGACTTTGAGGCCAAGGAGCGTGTGCTCGATCACATCGATGCGTACAACAAGCAGGTCAAAGCCGCCGGCCACGATGAACAGGCGATCTCGTACACCGACTACATGGGCATCATCATGGGTTCGGTGACCGACATCGTGAACACCATCAGCTTGGTGCTCATCGCATTCGTGAGCATCAGCCTGGTGGTGAGCTCCATCATGATCGGCATCATCACCTACATCAGCGTGCTGGAGCAAAAAAAGGAGATTGGCATCCTGCGCGCGATCGGCGCGTCAAAGCGCAACGTGGCCAACGTATTCAATGCCGAGACCTTTATCGAGGGCCTCATCGCTGGCGTCTTTGCCGTTGTCGTTGTGGTGGCCGTGAGCTTTCCGGTTAATGCCTGGGCGCTTGCTGCCAAACAAGTGCCCAATCTGATGAGCCTGCCCGTGCAGGACGCGCTGGTGCTCATTGCAATTTCGGTGCTGCTGACGGTCGTTGCCGGTCTGCTGCCGGCCCGAAGCGCATCCAAAAAAGACCCTGTAGAAGCCCTACGCTCCGAATAATGTGACAAAGGGACAGCCCTTTTGCCACATTGAGTGGCTTGTAAATCGAGGTCTAATACTTTT
>USHS01000039.1 GCA_900554585.1 uncultured Collinsella sp. | reverse complement strand
CCGGCTGCCGGAAGCGTCTTTATCGCCCAGGGCGAATGTGACCTTGCGGCGACTGCCGAGGCGCTTGTTTGCGCTCACGAGCTGGGGTTCTATACGGTCTTTAATCCAGCGCCTGCCTGTGAGTTGCCTGCGGAGGTCTGGTCTGCAGTCGACCTGGTCTGCCCCAACGAGACTGAGTGCCAGGTGCTGACGGGCATCTTGCCCGCGGATGATGCGAGCTGCGTCGCGGCGCTCAATGCCCTGCTCGCCAAGGGTGCTGGAGCTGCGGTCATCACGTTGGGCGGCGCCGGGTCGGTTACGCTTGGCGATGACGGCGAGCTGCTGCGCATGCCGGCGCTTTCGAGTGCGGTGGTCGATACGACGGCCGCGGGCGATACATTTATCGGTGCGCTTGCTGCAGCTCGTCTGGAGGGCCTGCCGCTCTTTGAGTGCATGGCGGTGGGCGCACGCGCCGCGGCGGTGACGGTGTCGCGCCTGGGCGCACAGCAGTCGATTCCCACGCGAGCCGAAGTTGAGCGCGTGTTTGATTTAGACGATTTAGTACAAGACGGAGAAGCGGAGTAGAACAATGGCAATTAAGAAGCTGATCCTTGATCTGGATATGGGTGTGGACGATGCGATGGCGCTTGCCTATGCCATCGCGAGCCCCGAGGTGGAGCTCGTCGGCATTACCACGTGCTTTGGCAACGTGCGCGTCGACCAGTCGGCGCATAACTGCTTGGCGGTGCTCGACCTGTTGGGTCGTCCCGAGGTGCCGGTGTACCTGGGTGCCGACCGTCCTCTGCAGGCGACTGAGCCCTATACGCCGCCGGCGTCCACCGCGCTCATTCACGGCAAGAACGGCATCGGCGGCGCGAGCGTGCCGGCGTCGCCCTACGAGCCGGTGGGGGCGACGTCTGCCGACGGTAACGCTGCGGTCGATTATCTGATCGATGCCGCGCGCACCTATGGTCCCGATCTGGTCTACGTAGCGACCGGCCCGCTCTCCAACCTGGCGCTTGCCCTGGAGCGCGATGCGGCAGCGGTGATGTCTATCGGCCGCGTGGTGGTTATGGGCGGCGCCCTGACCGTGCCCGGCAACGTGAGCGCGGGCGCCGAGGCCAACATGGCAAGTGATCCCGAGGCGGCCGACGCCGTGCTGCGTTCGGGCCGCAAGCTCACTATGGTGGGTTTGGATGTGACGCATCGCGTGGTGCTCACGCGTCGCGACATTGCCGGCTGGACGGGCTCGGGCACCATGGCCGGTTGCGCGTTTGCGAGCATGGTGGAGCACTATATTGGCTCGTACGAGATGAACGCCCCCTACCTTGGTGGCTGCGCGCTGCACGATCCGCTTGCCGTCGCCGTGGCGATTGACCCCACGCTCGTGGGCGCGCTCGGCTGTAACCTGCGCGTCGACCTGCTCGGCGAGTATCGCGGCCGCACCATCTGCGATGAGCGCCGTGTGGCCGACCCCGACAAGAGCACACTCGTGGCGCTGACTGTTGACGCTCCGCGCTTCCTGTCCGAGTTCAAGACGCGCATGGCCCGTGTCCTTGGCTAAGTTGTCTTTTTGGATGGGGCTTTTTTTGACTGGTATGATTGGTGCGACTATTCGAACCAGCTAAAAGAGCTCCGTCCCAATTTGACTATCGAGAGGATCTGCCATGGAGCGCATCGCGAGTTTTTCTGTTGACCATCTGCTGCTTGAGCCCGGCGTGTATGTGAGCCGCATCGACCGCGATCCGGCGACCGGCGCTGTCGTCACCACCTTTGATCTGCGCCTGACCACGCCCAACAAGGAGCCGGTCATGAACACGGCCGAGTGCCACACCATCGAGCACCTGGGCGCGACGTTCCTTCGCAACCATGCCGAGTGGTCGAGCCGCATTGTCTACTTTGGCCCCATGGGCTGCCGCACGGGCTTTTACCTCGTCGTTTTTGGCGAGCTGACGAGCGAGGAGATCTTGCCGCTCGTGCGCGAGCTGTTTGAGTTTGTCGCCGACTTCGAGGGCGATGTCCCCGGTGCCGCTCCCGAGGAGTGCGGCAACTGCCTGGACCAGAACCTTCCCATGGCTAACTGGCTCGCGCGCCGCTACCTCGACCGCGATCTGGCCGATATCGACGAGAAGCACCTGCATTATCAGCAGGCGTAAGGGCTTTATCGCCTAAAACGTGCGCATTGGGCGCCTTCGCTTATGCGGGGGCGCCTTTTTGTTGAGTGGTCGGGACGAGCGTTCAAAATCGCTCATGTTTGTTCTAGAATGTTCATACTATCACATAAACGAACAGGAGTGAACATGCATATCTATTCTGTCGAGGATTCCGAGTTCAAGTCCTATGGCAACGTTTGGGATAACGTTCCGTCCGAGCTCACGTCGCCCGTGCTCGAGGCGCTTTCTGCCACGCCCATTCCCGAGGGCAGCAAGTACGTAGCAAGTGCGCCGGAGCTCGAGGGCGTCAAGGATGCCGATAAGCTGGGCTTTCTCATGTACGGTGGCCGTCCCTTCCAGTTCGGCTGGTGCAACGGCCACAACACGCGTCTCAACTGCCTAGAGTATCACCGTGCCAGCGAGTTCAACCTGGGCGCGCGCGACTTTATCCTGCTCGTGGCGCATCGTTGGGAGATCGAGGGCGGCATGCTCGATACCGCTCAGGTCAAGGCGTTCCGCGTGCCGGCGGGCAAGGTTGTCGAGGTTTTCAACACCACGCTGCACTACACGCCCTGCATGGTCGACGACGGCGGCTTCCAGGTGATGGTGGCGCTGCCGGCAGGTACCAATGGCCCGCGCCCCGAGGCTGCAGCTGACATGCCCGCGGCCGGCGACAGCTACTGCTACTGGAAGGCTGACAAGTGGGTTCTCTGCCACGCCGACAGCCCCAAGGCTGCCGAGGGCGGCTACGTAGGTCTCATCGGCAAAAACCTCGACATCATCTGCGACTAGAATCTTCTGTCTCGATCTGTAACATCTAGCGGGCTAAATCGTCTCTACCTGTTACAGATTTAGACAAATTGCAGGGGGCCGCCCGAAAATCTCGATCTGTAACACCAGGCCCGATTTTGGCTGCCTAACTGTTACAGATCGAGACAAGCCGGTCCCAAACCACCACAAAGGTGCCTGTCCCCTTTGTGGTGGATTGGACAGGTGGGTATCAAAAAGTGTCAGGTGGGGTGGCTGCCGGGCGCCTGCACGCGAAAAGAAGTGTCGACCCGCGCTGTTGTCGTTGAGTGGCACCCCGTTTGCGGGGATCCTGAAATCAGGACAAGCAGCGTGCGAAAGGATTGATGCATGGCTTTCCGTAATGACTTCCTGTGGGGCGGCGCAACGGCTGCCAACCAGTGCGAGGGCGCCTACGACGTGGACGGCCGCGGCCTGGCCAACGTGGACGTGGCTCCGCACGGCCCCGAGCGCTATGCGGTGGTCTCCGGCCAGCGCAAGATGCTCGACTTCGAGGACGGCTATTACTATCCTGCGCAGACCGGCATCGATTTCTATCACCACTACAAAGAGGACATTGCTCTCTTTGCCGAGATGGGCTTTAAGACCTTCCGTATGAGCCTGGCGTGGACCCGCATCTTCCCCAACGGTGACGAGACCGAGCCCAACGAGGCTGGCCTGGCCTTCTATGAGGACGTATTCCGCGAGTGCCAGGCGCACGGCATCGAGCCGCTCGTGACCATTACACACTTCGATTGCCCGATTCACCTCATCAAGGAGTATGGCGGCTGGCGCAACCGCAAACTCATCGACTTCTACAAGAACCTTGCAACCACGATCTTCACCCGCTACAAGGGTCTGGTGAAGTACTGGCTTACCTTTAACGAGATCAATATGATCCTGCACCTGCCGTTTATGGGTGCCGGTCTGTTCTTTGAGGAGGGCGAGAACAAGGAGGCCGTCGAGTACCTGGCAGCCCACAACGAGCTCGTCGCCAGCGCGTGGGTAACCAAGATCGCCCACGAGATCGACCCCGAGATCAAGATCGGCTGCATGCTTGCCGCAGGTAGCTACTACCCCTACAGCTGCCGTCCGGGCGATGTACGCCAGGCGCAGCTCGACAACCAGAGCAACTATTTCTTCGTCGACGTCCAGAGCCGTGGCTACTACCCGGCCTATGCTGTCAAGAAGCTCGAGCGTCTGGGAATCGATGTGGGTATGACGGACGAGGACCGCGAGATCCTGGCCGCCAACACTGTCGACTTCATCAGCTTTAGCTATTACAGCACCCGTTGCTCCGCCGGTGCCGATAACCCCGATGTCGAGCGCACCCAGGGTAATGCCTTCGCCGGCGCCAAGAACCCCTACCTGCAGGAGAGCCAGTGGGGCTGGGCCATCGATCCGCTGGGCTTCCGTATTACGCTCAACGACCTGTACGACCGTTATCAGAAGCCGCTGTTTGTGGTCGAGAACGGTCTGGGCGCCAAGGATGTTGTTGAGGAGGATGGTTCCATCAACGACGACTACCGTATCGACTACCTGCGCCAGCATATTGCCGCGATGCGCGACGCGGTGACCGAGGACGGTGTTGACCTGCTGGGCTACACCACCTGGGGCCCGATCGACCTGGTGTCTGCCGGCACGGGCGAGATGTCCAAGCGCTACGGCTTTATCTACGTCGATCGCGACGATGCAGGCAACGGTACCCTCAAGCGTTCCAAAAAGAAGAGCTTCGACTGGTACAAGCATGTCATTGAAACGAATGGTGAGGACCTATCCTAAGGAAGCTGAGACACTCAACTTCATAGCCTCCTAGCCAAGGCGCCCGGCGAGTATGTGCTCTCCGGGCGCCTTGCCGTCTGCGGATTTTGGGACATGCGGCCCGCTTTTTCGACCCATCTGTCGGTACACTAAAGGGACTATGGGTACCCGCGAGCGACATATCGGCCACGCGGCCGCCCGGACCGCGCCGGTTGCGGATCCCAGGGGCGGCAGGCTGTTCGCCATGCCGCGATTCCTGGTTGGTATAACGCACCGTGCATATCGCCACCGCGTCTTTGCTATCGCCGGTGTCACCACCGCGCTGTTCCTCATGCTTTTGGCGGTCTTGCCGGCGCTGTTCGCCTTCGACCCCAAACTTTCTAACGCCGTGCCCGCCTATAGCGAGGTGTCCGAAGAGGTCGTGGATGCGCTCGTCCACTCGAGCTCTCTCCCGTTGCTTGTCGCCGCAATTATATTTTCGATCTGGGGCGTATCGGTCTATCTGCGCTGTTTGGACTATGTGTTGCGCCGCCGCCTTGTTGCCATCGCCACCATCTGCGCCCTGTGGATGATCGAAGTCATTCTCAAGTACAAGTCGTTCACGCCGTTCTATGCCACTGTGCTGTGGTACCTGTACTACGTGCCCATGACGCTCATTCCGCTGCTCTACCAGTTGTGTGGTCTGCGCCTTGCGGGCCTGGAGCAACACCGCCTGGGTCGCCGCTACTGCGCTGCGCTGTGGATTGTGGCCATCCTGCTTATCGGATTTGTGCTCACCAACGATTTTCACCAGCAGGTCTTCCGCTTTGACCGTACAAGCGACACCTGGAGCAACGATTACACGTACGGCTGGGGTTATTTCGCCGTCCTCGTGTGGACGGCCTTTGACTTCGTGGCCTTTTTTATCCTGGTTGGTCGGTCCTCGTCCTTTCGCATCCAGCGTTTCTCGGGCACGGCGGCGCTCGTACTGCTGGGTGGCGCATTCTTTGCCATCTCGTATGCGTTGCGTGTGCCCTGGGCATGGAGGCTCAACTTTTCGCTCGTCTATTGCATCCTGTGCGTGGTGGCGATGGAAATCTGTCTCGATTGCGGTGTCATTCCGTCGTATCACGACATCGCCGGCATCTTCGACACCTTGCCGCTTGACCTCAAAGTTCTAACGCGCGACCTGCAGGAAGTCTATGCCACGCCAGTTTCAAAGCCAATGCCGGTAGGCGTGCGCGAGGAGTTGCGGACCCAGGAGCACGGCCGCGCCCATGCCTTTGCCGTGGCGTCCGATCCCGATGTGATGTACCGTGCCTTTCCACTGCTGGGCGGATCGGCGCTGCTTGCCCAAGACGTGTCGGAGCTCAACGAGCTTAACCGTGAACTGGCGCATCGTCGCATGGAGCTGCAGCGTCAAAACGAGCTACTCGCCGCCGACTACGACCTTAAGACGCACCTGACAGATCAAGAGGCCGAGACCTTGCTGGTCCAAGATGTGGACCAGGCGCTTGCCCGTGCGCTCGAAGGGATGTACGACCTGCTGAGCTCGCTGCCGCCGTTGACCGACGAAGCGTCTTCGCACGAGCGTTACCGCATGCTGCAGCGCGCCAAGATGCTCGTCGCCTATTGCAAGCGCAAGGGGTCGCTCACGTTGGCACAGCACGGGGAGAGCGGTTTTGATCGCGACCGCATTCAGCTCATTGCCAACGAGCTCGCAAGCGACCTGCGCACCATCGATATCGATTGCGCCTCGATTATCGCCATACGGCGCCCGATGCACGCCAGTACGGTAAGCGCCCTGTACGACTGCGTGTATGACTTTGCGTTTTTTGCCTACACCACCGACCATCCGGCGCTTATGTATCACTTGGGCGACCATGACCGATGCAGTGTCGAGCTGCGCGCCACGCTTTTTTCCAACGATGATGAAGATCTTTCGCAGACGCCCGCTGCGCAAGAGCTCGAAAGCGCTCTGCAAGGGCGCAACGTGGCATACCGCCTTGAGGGCGAGCTCGGCCAGCTGCGCATGATCGTTTTGATGCCGAGGGCGGGTGAGTGACGATGCAGATTTCGCTCATCCTTCCCCAAATCGTTGCGCTCGATGTTGTCTTTGCCCTGGCTGCGTGTCTGCAGACGATCCACGTCCCGCTCATCTCATCGCGCCGCTCGTCCTATAACCGTAAGGTGATTTGCGCCTACGAGGCGAGCCTTGTGCTTCACCTGATGATTTCGGCGCTCATCTTATTCGCGTCGTCTGGCTCGTATCTGCTGGCGCCGCTTGGCGTTTGCGCCAGGGCAATGGGCGGAGCGCTGTGGCTCAATGCCGCGATCTTTGCCTATGGCGTGGTGCTTATGGTGCGCTATCGTCGTCCCGTCATGCTGACTGAGCTGCTGCTCGTTGCCGCCGTAACGCCGCCAATGGTTGTTGTTATGGACTCGGCGTGGACCGTTGTCCTTATCGCAGAGGGAGCGTTCTTCCTGTTCCGTTCCATCGCGGCGCTCTTGATGGACGTCCGTAACCGCCAGGAGGATATCACCGCGTTCTCGACGATCGAGACCATCAACGTGATTCCCGTGGGCATCCTGTATCTGGACCCGAGGGGCCGTCCGCTGCTCATGAACCGCTGCATGCGCAAAAACCTAGTGGAACTTCATATGCCCACTGATCTGTGTGACATGAGCAGCACATGGAACGACCTGCGCAAACTTAGCATGCAAATGCCCGAAAGCAGCAAGAACCGCGTGCGCATTAATCTGGACCGCTTTGGTGAGGCGCGCGTTGTGGTCGAGGTTTCTCCCGCCGAGATTCGCTTGTTTGTGCACGATGACGTTATGGTTTCGGGCCGCCTCTTCGAGCGCATTATCGGTCTGGATGTAACAGAGTATGCGCATGCCCATGATCGCCTGGCGCAAGCCAACCACCTGCTTGAGCTTGCGGGCCAAGAGCTCCAAGCCCAGATCGAAGAAGTCAAAAAAGTTGCTGACAATGCGGCCTATCTGCGTATGCGCGCTCGCGTGCACGACGTGATTGGCCAGCGCCTGTCCATTCTTCATCGCTATTTGGAGGAGGGGCGCCTGGATGACGAGTCACTCGAGCAGATCGACCCACTGCTGCGCTCAATCGCTGCCGATCTGCGCAGTGGTGGTGCCAGCGAGCCTGCAGAGCAGCTGGGTGATATCGTCCATGCTTTTGGCCTGGTGAGTGTGCAGATCGATGTTGAGGGCGCGCTGCCTGAGGATGCGCGTGTCGCCGCCGCATTTTTGCAGATTATCCGCGAGGCCTCGACCAATGCCACCAAGCATGCGCAGGCGCATCGGGTCCACGTGCGCCTGTGGCAGGAGGGGGCGGATGCTGGCACCGTCGCGCACATGACGATTTCTAACGACGGGTCCCCGGCCCCCGTATCGTATCGCGAGGGAACGGGTATCCCAGGTATGAGGCATGTCGCGCAAGATCTGGGTGGCAGCCTAGAGGTCCATGCCGCCCCGCCCTTTACGCTTACGGTATCCATTCCACTTAACGCCAACGACACGTCCCAAAGGAGAAACTCATGATCCGCGTGTTAATTGTCGAAGATCAGGCCATTCTGCGCGAAAGCCTGGCGCGCTCCGTTGGCGACCAGCCCGATATGACCGTCGTCGCCGCGATCGCCGGTGCCTCCGAGGCCTTGGGTGTCGCGCTCAAGGAGCGCCCGGACATGATACTGATGGACGTGTGCACCGAACACGATTCAAACGGCATCGTGGCGGCGGCGCGCATTAAGGAGCAGCTGCCTGAGTGTCGCATCATTATCATGACCGGCATGCCCGAGATCACCTTTGTCGATCAGGCCCGCGAGGCGGGCGTCGATAGCTTTGTGTACAAGAACGTCGGTATCGACGAGCTGTTCGCCGTGATGCGCTCCACGCTGGCGGGCTATTGCACGTTTCCCAAGCCGCCCGAGAGCATTTTTTCGGGCACGGCGGCACTCGACGATGTCGAGCTGTCGATTTTGCGCCTTGCCTGTGAGGGCAAAAGTCGTCGCGAGATCGCGGCCGAGCTGTTTATGAGTGAGGGCACCATCAAGCGTCGCATCTCGGAGATCCTAAGCAAGACCGGCTACGACAACATCATGCGTCTTGCCGTGCATGCGGTGACCGAAGGCAGCATCGTTCCCAATATGGAGCGCCCGTAGTCGGTGCGCCGCCGTGCTCCAACGCCAAAGATAGGCCGCCCGCCGTTTTGCATCAGAAAACGGCGGG
>USHS01000038.1 GCA_900554585.1 uncultured Collinsella sp. | reverse complement strand
TTCGTCGGCAGCGTCAGATGTGTATAAGAGACAGACCCATAGCCTTGAGCCAGAGCTTTGCAAGCTTTTTACCGCGGTATCTATCGAGTAGCTCAAACCGCCGGCGAAGGCGGCGTTTGTCGAGCATCACAAAATGAATGAGCACTACGAGACCGTCGACGAAGATAAAATACTCAATCGCGAGAAACCACATCGGGTAGTTTTGGTTGGCGCCCGTAGGATGAAAAACGGCAAAATGGCTTCCGGCAAAGAAACCAAGTAGCGAAAGATAGACGAATGCGTTCCAAATGCGCCCAACGGTGTCGGGAATGCGGGAGAGTAAATTCGGGCGCTCAGGCACCAACGGCAATCCACCCTGAGACTGATCCGTGGGGAGCACGGGCGCAGGGCACACGGCTCGCCGCTCCGGAGGCTCTTGGAAGGAAGCAGCATTCGGCGCGGACGACGCATACGATGCGCGTGCAGCGTGCCCTAGCGCCTTCGCGCTTGCAAAGCGCTTGTCCGGATCGAGCGCCATCGCCATGCAAATAACATTGGCAAGCGAGGCGGGGACGTCACGTGCCTCGCATTGCTCGCGCATGTTCCGACCTGGCTTGGGATCGGCCCCCGTCAGACAAAAGAACAGCAGGGCACCGAGCGCATAGACATCGCTGCGCACGCTCGTCTGGCCAAAACCATACTGCTCGGGCGGCGCATAGGGACGCGTGCCAAACTTGACGGTATCGGCATCGGCTCCCTCGCGCCACACGCGAGCAATTCCCAAGTCAATAATCACCAGCGATGAAAACGTCAGGCCTGTATCGGGCGTATAGTTTGCGCCCGACACGATGATATTCGAGGGCTTTAGGTCGCGATGGATCACCGGCACAGCCATCTCCCCCGCCGACGCAAAGCCGGCATGGAGCTCCGCAACTGCATCACAAAGGGCGCCAAACAGCTCAGAAGCATAATCGGGCGTCGCACCCAAACGCCCCACCAGGGCCCCGAGCGTTTCGCCTTCGATGTATTCCATGACCACGCAAAGCTCGTCGCCCACGCGGCGGCAATCGACAATCCGAGGCAAGTGCTCGTAACGTCGCCCGGCATGTTGGGCCGCAAACAGGCGTTCATACGCCCCGCCAATCTGGGCCGACGCGTCGATGCACTTGCGAACAAAGGGGCCAAGAGATCCTCCGCCGGAGCCCTCAAAGTACACGAGCTCGGTCGTCTCGACGTCGGAGTGCTTGAGCACACGGTCTACGCGATAGCTGTCATCACGCTCGAGTGACGCCAGGTGTCCGGCGAGCGCAGCGGTCAGCTCATCATCGGAATATGTTGGGCTCTGAGTATCCATAGCGTCCATAATAACGCAGGGCGCGGACGCCCCATGACGCCCGTGCCCTGCACGTTCTAAATACCGTGAACGGCGCTTCCGCCGGCAGCTAACTGTTAGCTCACCGTCTCTTCACCAAAGCGATACAGCTCCTCGTTCACCTTTTGCAGGCTGCAGCCACGATCGATACAGAAAATGATGATGGCGTCACGGCGGTCCTTGCAGTTGAGGACATTGGCGCCCGCCGCCGACAAGGCGCGGTTGGTCTCCTTGAGCGTCAGCGCCATGGCAAAGGCAATCTGCAGCACCTTATTGCGGCTCGGATGCCGCGCACCGGTAAAGATCTGATAGCCAAACGTCTCGTTGAGGTCGGCCATACGCACCACGCGCGAGCGCTCCAGCCCCTTTTCTTCCAAAAGCTGTTTCAGATACTCCGAAAGTGACGGGGTGGTAAAGTCGTGCTCTTTGATATAGCCCTCGATACTCGGGGCGTCAAGCAACTCTTCGGTTAGCTTCTTATCGGGCATACGACCTCACCCCCAGCTCGCATAGTAACCATGTTTTTAATTCTAGTTAAAACCCGCTCACGTCAGAACGTTCCCAGCTGGCAACCTGGTCGGGAGATACCGTACTCATCGCTTCGAACTTCCAGGTACCGCCCGCTTTGGGATGGTTGGTGTTCGCAAGAGCCGTTCCCACCTGATTGCCGTCTGCGTCATACAGAACATACTCAATCTGAATGTAGCTTTGCTCTTTATCCGTATTATTGGTCAACGTGCCAGTGATCTTATACGCAAACTGATTAGACGTATCCCCGGCCTCATCCGAAACCGTATAGGGTTCTTGTGCCTCTTTTTGCTCCTCGACTTGCTGGGTCTGTTCGGCAGGCTTTGCTGCATCTCCCGTAGACGAATCAGACGAGCTGCCGCCCATAGACCCTACGACGCCGGCAACAACGAGCACCACGATGACGCCCAGAATGATCTTGCCGATCGGCTTCTTTCCCTCTTTTGCCATTAAGCATCCTTCCTACGATCCGGCTACCGTGCCGGCACACAGCACATCGTAGGAGGCAGCGAGCTCAAATTCATTAGCTGGGAGCTAATGTCGCAGCACAGCTTGCCATCTGGCACTCATTGAGTCCTTTTTTCCTTCACCGAACTCATGCCTTTGTTGTTGACTATTAAACATTTAGACGTAAACTGCTTTGTTACCTTGTCAACATCTGAAAGGAACCTCATTGGGAAAAGACGTACTGGTGCAGCAACTCGTCGACTCATTCGACAGCTGGCCCGCCAAAAATTCCGGTTGCGGATCGTCCCGCATGACACAAGAGCTCTATCCTTTTGACAAGCTCTTCTCTCCCATCAAAATTAACAAGCTCACCGTCAAAAACCGCATTGTCATGGCACCGATGGGCAATATCGACATGTGCGAGGAAACTGGTCGTCCCAGCGACATGATGCTGCAGTACTTTTTCGCCCGCGCCAAAGGCGGCTGCGGCCTCATCACAACAGGACTCGTACCGGTAAGCCACGGCATCGATACCACGGTCACCGAGCTGGACAAGCTCACCTATTTCCCGCGCATCGATCGAAGCCGAACCGTTATGGCAGGCTGGCGCGACCTTGCCCAAGGTGTCCATGCCTTCGGATCGCGCATTTTTGTCCAGCTTACGGCCGGACTCGGCCGCGTGGGCAACCCGCAATGCCTCATCACGCAAAAAAAGTTTCCGGTCTCGGCGAGTTTCTTGCCTAACTACTACATCCCCGCCATTCCATGCATGCGCCTCTCGGATCAAAAGCTGCGCCGTATCGTAAACAATATCGGCCAAGCGGCGGCCGATGCTCATGCCATGGGCATCGATGGCGTCTATTTGCACGGGCACGAGGGTTATCTTATCGAGCAGCTCGGAAACCCCGCCTTTAACCATCGCAAGCTCGGACGTTATGCCGATTGGCGTCAATTTGGCCTCGATATGGTCAAAGAAATCCGTCGCCGCGTTGGGCCCGACTACCCCATCATGTACCGCATCGACCTTTCGCTTGCACTCGAGGAAACCTATGACGAGCAGGTCATGAATTCGACCTATCTGGGACGCATGCGCGGCGGCCGCACAGTCGAACAGACCCTGGGTTATATGGAAGAGCTCGTGGCGGCGGGAGTAGACATCTTTGACGTCGACCTTGGTTGCTATGACAACTGGTGGATGCCCCACCCGCCTGCGAGCATGCCCGCAGGCTGCTTCGTTCCCGTAGCGCGCGCCGTTCGGGAGCGCTTTGCCGCCGACAATATCCGCTCCAATGCCGGCCTTCCCATACCCGTTGTCGCGGTGGGTAAGTTGGGCTACCCCGACATTGCCGAACGCGCCCTTCGCAATGGCGACGCCGATATGATCATGCTCGGACGCCCGCTGCTTGCGGATCCCGAGTGGCCCAACAAGGCGTACGCCGGTCGCGTGGCAGATATTCGCCCCTGCATCGGATGCCAGGAAGGATGCCTCAACGAGTTTGTCGAAGGGGGCCATCCGCAGTGTGCCGTCAATCCACGCTGCAGCTTTGAATACCTCATGCCCCAGATACCCGCTCCCGCCAAAGAACCCAAACGCATAGCGGTGATAGGAGCCGGACCCGCTGGGATGGTCTGTGCGCTAATCGCCGCGCGTCGTGGCCACGACGTAAAGCTCATCGACGCCGAAGATGAACTTGGAGGAAAACTCCTCTCCGCCAGCGCCGCCCGGATCAAGTTCGACCTCGATAACTACCGATCATATCTTGTTCGACAGGTGCGCGAGCAGGCAGAAAAACCCAACGGGAACCTGACACTCGAACTTGGACGAGCAGCACGCGCCGAAGATCTTGCAAAAGCAGGCTTCGACGCAATCGTGTGCGCGACAGGCACTTCCAATGCGATACCGCCCATCCCCGGCCTTACGGAGCTTGCAGCATCGGGCCATGCCGTGCAGGCAACGCAGCTACTGCGCCAACCCGCGCTGCTTGGCAACGCCAAAACCGTCGCCATCATTGGCGGAGGAGCCGTGGGCTGCGAGGTTGCCCAATGGCTCACCGTCGAACACGGCATACCACAGGTCAGCGTAATTGAAATGCTGCCTCACATGATGCAGGGCGCCTGCACGGCAAATCGCGGCCACCTACTCCATACGCTCAGGGGACGCAATGTGCGGCTCTTCAATATGACACGCGTCGAGCGCGCAGAGGTCGGCGGCAAACGCGAGTCTGGAGCCCCATCGAGGTGTGCGCGTCTCCACTTGAGTCGCAACTGCCACAAAAACGTTCCCGACCCCTACGTCTCGTGGTCACCGGTCTTGCCCGAAAACGTCGAAAACCCGCTTGCACCCAAAATCGACAACGACTGGAAGCCGCTCGAGCTAACCTGCGACCTGGTAATCATTGCCTGCGGCGGACACCCCGACGACGCGCTGTTCTACAAACTGCAGCAGACGCATGCCGCAGACGAGCTGCATAACATCGGCGATGGGTTTGCACCCGGTCGTGTGCTCGAAGCGGTCCGTGCGGCATACCGACTCGGCACCAATATCTAACACGAAAGGATGGGCTCACAGATGAACCTGACCTCCCAACAACAAGCCCTGCTCGACGGCGCCAAGGGCCCCGCCATGGCCAAAGTGGTCAAGACCCTCGTTATGTACGGCGAATGCTTTGGCGCCGAGCGTATGGTTCCCGTGACCGGCGCAAACGGTCATCTTGTCACAAGTTTTGGCCTCTCCATGCTCGGTCCAGTCTATGACCTTATGGATGAGCTGCTAAAAGACGGTGCCCTGTCCGGTCAGTCATTCTCGGTCGACCCGAGGCCCCTCGACCCCGCCGTCCCGGCCAACCCGCTGCAAAAGCTGCTGTTCAAGATTATGTATTCCAAACAAGACGATTATGAGGCACAGCTGCGCAGCATGGGCCTATTGGACAACGATGCTTTCACCTGCACCTGCTACCAGCCCGAGGTTGGCAATCGACCTCGGCGTGGCGACATCCTAAGCTGGGCAGAAAGCAGCGCCGTGGTCTTTGCCAACTCCGTGCTGGGCGCTCGCTGCAATCGCAACTCCGGCATCATCGAGATGTTCGGCTCAATTGCCGGCTTTGTCCCGGAATTCGGCCCGCTCACCGATGAGGGCCGCAAGGCGACCTGGATCATCGAAGTCGATTGTAAGCGCAAGCCCGAAGCGCAAGTGCTTGGCAGCGCCATTGGCATGAAGGTGATGGAAGACGTCCCTTACATTAAAGGCCTCGACCACTGGCTTGGCCGCGAACTCACACCCGGCACGCAGGACTACCTTAAGGACATGGGCGCCGCCAGCGCATCGAACGGCGCTGTCGGGCTCTACCACGTGGACGGCATCACGCCCGAGGCCGTCGAACAAGGCGAACAACTCATAGCACCAGACGCCCGAATCTATCGCATTGACGACACCGAGCTGGAACGCATCCGCTCGAGCTACCCCGTTATGTGGAAGAACCCGGGCGCGCGCCCCAAGCTTGCCTTCATCGGCTGTCCCCACCTCTCGTCTGCGCAACTCGCCCATTGGGCAGACGCCATCTGCGATGGGCTGAGCGCCTCCGGCAACTGCCGCGTACAAGTACCCACCGTACTGACCGCCGCCCCATCCGTGGCAGACGCCTTCCGCAAGACCGCGGCATACAGGCGCCTCTCGACTACCGGCGCCGTCGTCTCGAGCATCTGCCCGCTTATGTACACCAACAACCCGCTGTGCGGCAGCATGTCCATCATCACCAACTCCAACAAGTTGCGTACATACTCGGCATCGCGCTACTACACCGACGACGAGGTGCTCGCCTACGTCACCACCGGAAAACCAATCAAATAGGAAGGCGACTCCTCATGGAAAAAATCTTTCACGGCCGCGTCGTTGTCCCCGGAACTGCCCACGCCAAGGCACTTGTCTCTCACGGAGGGCTCAACACACTCGCATCGTTTCAGAAGGCACTGATGTTTGGCGACAAAAAGGCCACGTGTTCCGACCAAAACAATCCCGACTTGTACGGCAAACCTTTGGCGGGATGTGCCTTGTGTCTTCCGCAGACTATCGGCTCCACCACAGGCGGCATGGTGCTCTTCTGCGCCACCAAAATGGGGCGCCAACCCGCATGCCTGCTGTTTTCCAAACCCATTGACAGCCTTGCCGCCGCTGGCGCGATCCTCTCGGGTGTATGGACCGACACCCCCATGCCCACCATTGACAACCTGGGCGATGAGTTTCTCGATGCTGTGTCGACGGGAGACGCCATCACCGTGACCGAAGACGGCACGGTCATCGTCGGCTAAGGCTATCCGACCCGCCGCCCGCAGATGAACAACGTGTTTCGCCATTTCCCACGCGCGGTGCGGGCGATAATCTTGACGTATTCGATATACAACACGAAAGGAGTCCCACCATGGGAGCATCGGTATCGATCGCACAGGGCGCGCCTCTTGATGCAGGCACCTACAAGGCAGACGAGGCAGCCGTCGAGCGCTTTTGCGAATTGCTGCGCATCCCCACCGTTTCGCGTGAGAACATCGCCGAGCGCGACGATGAGCCCTTCAGCCAGTGGATCCCCACGCTTCAACGACTTTATCCGCATTTCTTTAAAGTCGCCGAGCTCACACGCGTCGACGACTTTGGCATGCTCCTGCGTTGGCCTGGCGCCGATTCCGCCTTGGACCCCATCGTCATGATGGCGCATCAGGACGTCGTGCCCGTCGAGGGCCAAGACTGGAAGCACGATCCCTTTGGAGCCGAGATCTTCGACGGCGAGATCTGGGCCCGCGGATCACTCGACACCAAGTGCATCGTCTCGGCTTTCTTCGAGGCCGCCGAGCATTTGATTGCCCAGGGCTTCGTTCCCCCGCGCGATGTCTGGTTCTTCTCGAGCGATGGCGAGGAAATCGCCGCACCTACTGCAACCCGTGCAGTGCAGTGGCTTCGCGAGCATAACATCCATCCCTACATGGTGCTCGATGAGGGTGGCGCCGTGGCAACCGACGCCCCGCTCGGCGTCACCGAACCCGTTGCCATGGTAGGCGTGTCCGAGAAAGGCCACGTCGACCTTACCGTCACGGCGCGCGCCGACGGCGGCCATGCCTCTACGCCTGCGGCAAACGATGCCTGCCGTCTTCTCTGCCGTGTATGCGAGACTATCTCGGCCAACCCCGGCAAGCCGCAGCTCACGCCCGCCGTCGAGGCCACACTGACCGAGTTGGGTGCCCGTAGCAGCGCGACGTATCAGGCAATCTTTGGCAACCTGTGGCTCACGCGCCCCGCGGTTACCAAGATCATGGCCGCCAGCCCCGAGACCTCGGCCATGCTGCGCACAACCTATGCGCTCACGCAGCTCGAAGGCTCCAATGCGCACAATGTGCTGCCACCAGTTGCTCGCGCCAACTTCAACGTGCGCATCGCTCCGTTCGAGACCATCGCCGATGCCGTTGAGCGCGCCCGCAAGCTCGCCGCCCAGCAGTGCCGCGCCTCGGGCATAAGCCCCGACCATGTCACCGTCGAAATCAACGAGGCGATTCCCTACACCGAGCCCGCGCCCATCTCGCCTTACGAAGACGATGCCGCCTTCAACTACATCCATCGCTGCGTGTCGGGTGTCTATCCCGAGGCCGGCTTTGCTCCCTACGTGCAGAACTCCTGTACCGACTCGCGCGAGTTCAACGAGATCTGCGATCGCGTCTACCGCTTCTGCGGCTTTATCTACTCGGGCGAGGCGCACAAGCTCATCCATGCCGCCAACGAACGCATCGGCGTCGACGTCTACAAGCGCGGCATCGAATTCTATGTGGCGTTTCTCGCCAACCTTGAACAACTGTAGAACGGGGGCCGATAGCACCCCTCCCCGCTTTTACCGACCAGGAGAACCAGCATGACCCAACCAAATCTTAAGCGGGCGGCCCGGCTCGACACCAAGGCCGTCGCCCTCGCCTCCCTACCCTTTATGGGCATGATCAGCTTTTGGCAGGTCTACGACGGCATCGTTCCCAAGATGCTCACAGGGACCTTTGGCCTATCCAACTCGCTCACCGGCGCGATCATGGCCATCGATAATGTCTTTGGCCTGTTCCTGCTTCCGCTCTTTGGCATCCTCTCGGACCGCTGCGCAAGCAAACTCGGGCGTCGAACGCCCTTTATCTTGGGCGGCTCCGCGGTGGCAATGCTCTCCGTCCCGCTCATCGCGATCGCCAACAACATGGGCAGCCTACCTCTGCTCATTGGCGCGATTATCCTCACGCTTTTGGCAATATGCGCCTACCGCACCATGACGGTTGCCATTGTGGCCGATATTACGCCTCGCCCACTTCGAACCAAGGCGGACTCAATCGAAAAGATCGTCGGCTATGCGGGAACGGGTCTTATGCTCGTCGCCATCTCGGTCATGGTTCCCAAGGCCGACAAACCTGATTATCTTCCGCTCTTTATCTTGCAGGCCGCCTTTATCCTCGTGTCAGCCGTTGTCTACGGCATCTTTGTCCGTGAGCCCGCCCTCGTCGAAAAGATGCGCGAGAAATCGCTGTCAATGGGCATCGACGAGGATCAGATTGACAAAGACGACTCCCCCGAGGCCGGCGGTAAGGAACGCGTTGCAGA
>USHS01000037.1 GCA_900554585.1 uncultured Collinsella sp. | reverse complement strand
AACCTAAACAGCCTGCGCCAGCTTCTCGGCTCGCTCGGCGGCGGCGAGGGCCTCGATGACGGTGCCGAGCTGGTCGCCCAGAAGCACGCCGTTGTAGGTGGAGTTGAAGCCGATGCGGTGATCGGTCACGCGATCCTGGGGCTGGTTGTAGGTACGAATCTTCTCGGAACGGGTGCCGTGGCCCATCTGGCTCTGACGGTCGGCACCGAGCTCGGCCTGCTGCTTCTCGAGCTCCATCTCGTACAGACGGGCACGCAGCATCTGCATGCAGACCTCGCGGTTCTGAATCTGGGAGCGCTGCTCCTGCGACTGCACCACGGTGTTGGTGGGCAGGTGGGTGATGCGCACGGCAGAGTAGGTGGTGTTAACGCACTGACCGCCAGGGCCCGAAGCACAGTAAGTATCGATGCGCAGGTCGGACTGGTTGATCTGGACGTCGATCTCCTCGGCCTCGGGAAGTACGGCGACGGTAGCCGTGGAGGTCTGGATGCGGCCCTGGGACTCGGTCTTGGGGACGCGCTGGACGCGGTGCACGCCGGACTCGAACTTCATGACGGAGTAGACGCGGTCGCCCTCGACCTTGAACTCGATGGACTTAAAGCCGCCGGCCTCGCTGGGGCTGGAATCGAGCACAGTGGTCTTCCAGCCACGCGACTCGCAAAAGCGCTGGTACATCTTGTACAGGTCGCCGGCGAAGATGGCCGCCTCGTCGCCACCGGCGGCGGAGCGGATCTCGACGATGGTGTTCTTGTCGTCGTTGGGATCGCTCGGGATGAGCATGTACTTGATATCTTCCTCGAGCTGGGGAAGCTTGGCCTCGTTTTCGGAGATGTCCATCTGGAGCATCTCCTTCTCATCGGCATCGGTAGTATCGTGGAGCATTTCCTTGGCAGCCTCGATGTCGTCGAGCGCGCCGATGTACTCGCGCGAGGCAGCAATGAGGTCGGACTGGTGCGCGTACTCCTTGTTGAGACGCGTGAACTCCTTGATGTCGGAGGCGACGGCCGGGTCGGAAAGCTTCTTCTCGAGCTCCTCGTAGGCCTTGATGATCTTTTCGAGCTTGTCGCGCATGGCAGGACTCCTTTATATGCGTGAAGATGAAAATCGGCAGAGTTGATGGGGCGCATGGCGCCACTGCGGGGGTAAACCCAGCTAGAACATGTCGATCTTCAGATACATGCGCATCCCTTCGCGTGTGGGGTACATAGTTGCGGTCTAACCCATACATGATAGCGTGCGCAGGCAAACCTGCATATAACCCGCACGGAATCCGACAAAGGGACAGTCCCTTTGTCACATACTAGAGCGTTTGGAGCAGGGCGATGAGGAAGCGGACACCCTGGAGGTAGGCACGGCGGGTAATGCGCTCGTTGGTGCCGTGGACACCGCACTCGCACTCGTCATCGTCGACCACAAAGGCCGAGAAACGAATGCACTCGGGGCAAATGCGCTGGTAGTTGGCAGCATCGGTCGCACCGATCACGGTCGAGGGCACAATTGCCACTGGCTCGAATGATCCGTTTTCCTCCGTCCCCTTTGGATCACGGAAGTAGCGGGCGGCAATGGCGCGAACGGCCTCGAGTCCCGATCCACCGACACGCGGAGACGGCGAAGGCTCGGAGCTGCCGGGGCCAAGTTCGACTTCCACACGTCCGGCAAGGCCCGCCGCGGCAACCGCCTCGCGGCAGCAGGCCACGACATCAACCACGCCCGTACCCTCGAGCATGCGGAAGTTGATATTGGCCCACATATCCTGCGGCATCACGTTGGCGCCGGTGCTGCCGCCCTCGATCTGCGTGGGCGCGCAGGTGGTCGTCACGAGCGGGTAGAGCTTTTTGCTGGCGAGGCAGTCGCGGACAATGGCATCCCCGTTGGCGGCAATCTCATCCGCCGTGTAGAGCCCCAGCTCGACAAGCTGTGCGGCAAGCAGATCGGTCACACGCGTCGGCCACTCGATATCGCAGATTGCGGCGATAGCGCGGCTCAGCACCTCGAGCGATGTGCCGCCGTAAGGGTTAGACGAATGCCCGCCCTCACTCTTCGTCTTGAGCACAATATCGGCGTAGCCCTTCTCGGCAAGGTCGGCATGCATAAGCCAGCCCTCGCCCGCGCCGTACTCGGCAGCCGAAACAATACGGTAGTCGCCCTCGTCGATCAGGTATTCAAGTTCAACGCCGCGTTCCTCGAGCACGCGGCTGATTGCTCCCGCGCCGTACTGCGTGGTTTCCTCGTCCTGGCCAAAAGCGAGCAGCAGGGAACGCTTGTGCTCCCAGCCGTGCGCCAACGCATACTCAACCGCCTCGAGAATGCCTGCGACCTGGTCTTTCATGTCGATGGCACCGCGACCCCAAATGTAGGTGTCGTCCACATGTCCGCTAAAGGGGGCATACGTCCAGTCAGCCTCGGTGCCGGGCACCACGGGGACCACGTCCATGTGGCCCATGAGCATGACGGGTTTGAGGGCGGGGTCGGAACCGCCAAGCGTCACCAGCAGCGAATGGTCGACAAGCTCGACCTCGCCCACCGCGAACACGCGCGGCCAGGCCTGCTGCATATAGGCGCGCAGGTCGTCGAACGGCTGCCAGTTCACCGCCTCGGCATCCATGCTCGAGATGGTCGGAAACGACAACACGCGGCCCAGGCGCTCGCACGCGCCAGCTTCGTCCAAATCGGCAAAATCGTCCTCATGCGCAAAGAAGCGCCAAACCTCGGCCATAACATCCTTTCGATTGTGATGACGAGGGCCGCCCCACCGGAGCGGCCCTGCCACATAAGCGTTTGCGGTCGGTTATTTGTCCTCGAGATAACGCGAGAGGAACTCGCGAGTGCGTTGGTGCTTGGGGTTGCCGAAGAGCTCGGCCGGCGCGGCGTCCTCGAGCACCACGCCCTTGTCCATAAAGACCACGCGATCGGACACGGTGCGGGCAAAGGCCATCTCGTGCGTGACGACGACCATGGTCATGCCGTCGGCAGCGAGCTTGCGCATGACCTCGAGCACCTCTCCCACGATCTCGGGGTCGAGCGCGGAGGTCGGCTCGTCGAACAGCATGATCTGCGGATTCATGCACAAGGCACGAGCGATGGCCACGCGCTGTTTTTGACCACCGGACAGGCGGCCCACGGCGGCGTGCGCAAACTTTTCGAGTCCCACGCTGGTCAGATGCTCCATCGCGACCTTCTCGGCCTCGGCCTTGCTCATCTTTTTGAGCGTGACGGGCGCGAGCGTGCAGTTGTCGAGCACATCCATGTTGTTGAACAGGTTAAAGCCCTGGAACACCATACCGATGTCCTCACGCAGCTTGTTGATGTTGCAGCGCTCGGCCGTGAGGTCCTGGCCGTGGAACCAGATGTGGCCCGCGTCCGGGGTCTCGAGCAGGTTGAGGCAGCGCAGGAAGGTCGACTTGCCCGAGCCCGAGGCGCCGATAATGGTGACGACCTCGCCGGGGTTAACGGACAGGTCGATGCCTTTGAGCACCTCGAGCGAGCCGAAGCTCTTGCGCAGGCCCTCGACGCGGATAAGCGGCTCATTGGTCTGTGCGGCGGCCGCAACGCCGGTAGTGGCGGTATCTGCCATGATGATTCTCCTCGTCTTGAGCCTAGTTGGAGCTGGGCAGCGTGGCCGGAGCCTCGGCGCCCAGCTTTTTGCCAAAGGCCTCGAGCAGGCGGCTCGCCACGAGCGTCAGAATCAGGTAGACCACGAGTGCCACGCAGTAGACCTCCATCTGGCGGTAGTACACGCCGGCGACCGTAGTAGTAGCGTACATAAGGTCAAACACGCCGATAACCGAGAGCACCGACGAATCCTTGATGTTGATGATGAGCTCGTTGGTGAGCGCCGGAATCGCATTTTTAATGCCCTGGGGGAACACGACCTTGCGCATAGCCTGCCACTGCGACAGGCCCAGCGAGCGCGCCGCCTCGGCCTGGCCGGGATCGATGGACTCGATGCCGCCGCGCAGGACCTCCATCATGTAGGCGGTGGAGTTGAGCGAGATGGTGACGAGGCCGGCGGTGAAGGTACTCCAGATCTGGTTGGCCTGGGCGGTCTCGAAGCCCATGCCGCGCAAAACGGTAAAGCCCGCGTAATAGATGAGTAGGCCCTGGACCATCATGGGCGTGCCGCGCACGATGGTGGAGTAGATGGTCGCAAAGCCGCGGCCGATACTCTTAAAGAAGCGCACCAGGTCGTTGTCTACGCGATCGAAGGTCTGAATACGCAGGAACACAAAGAGCAGCGCCAGGAAGAATGCGATGACGGTGCCGAAGGTGGCAAGCGCGATGGTGATCTCGATACCGCGGATAAAGAAGTCCCCGCTCTTGTAGGTCATGTAGACCAGGCTCGACAAAAAGTCGCTGGGGTTGGAGTCCGAGACAATGCTCACCTGCACCAGGTCGATAAACGACATGACGCAACGGTCGATAAAGAAGATCGCCGCGATGGCGACCACGACATAGCTGCCCAGGCGCGCGCCGCGACGAAAGCACTCGGAAGCAAACGGCGACGTTTCGCGATAGTCGCTCCAGTGCATAAGCTTGGTGACCAGCGCCGCCGCCGATACGACAATCCAGGCCCAAAGAATCGCCCAAAGGCAATCCTGGAAGATACCGGTGGGAGCCAAGAAGCTCAGCGGTGTGGGGTTGCGCTGGCTAAACGCCAGGCCGAGCGCCGCGATGACGCTCGTGCCCAGGTACACATAACGATGGTCGGCCTTGATAAAGGAGGCCAGACGATTGATGGTTTTCATGCTGCCTCCCTATGCCGGCTGACGGTCGAGGCACGCGTCCCACATTTGGTCGCGCTCCTCTTGGCTAATGCCCTTGAGTGTCTTGTCAATGAGCTTAAGGAGCTTGTCCGAGCCCTTGCGGCAGCCGACGTTTGCCGCGACCTCCTGCTTAAAGCCCTCGCCCTCGGCAAAATGGATGGGGACGATACCGGGGTTTTGGGCCATATAGCCCTTCTCGTTCTCGGTGTTGTAGGTCACGGCGTCGCACGTGCCCTGCAGCAGGTTCGAGAACACCGTGGGGACCGAATCGACCGGGTTTTTGTGCACAACGCCCGGAATCTCGTCGATGACGGTATCGAGCATGGTGTCCTTTTGGCCGAGGACCGTGGCGCCGCTAAAGTCGCTGAGCTTTGTCGCATTTTGGTAGGGCGAGCCCTCTTTTACGAACAGGCCAAAGTAACCGATAAAGTACGGGTCGGAGAAGCCGACCGACTCCTCACGCTCGGGCGTGGCGCTCATACCGGCGATGATGAGGTCGATCTGGCCGTTGTTGAGCGAATCGATAAGGCCCGAGAAGCTCTGCTTGACGGCAACGGGCTCGCCGCCGAGGGCCTTGCAGACGATCTTGGCGATCTGCACGTCGTAGCCATCGGCGTAGGCTCCCTGCACGTTGTCGATGGGAATGGTGTACTCGCTGGCCTCGGAGACCTGCCAGTTATACGGGGCGTAGGCCGCCTCCATGCCGATACGGATCTTGTCCTTGCCGATAACGGAATCGGACAGGTCGTCGCGACCGCCGCCCGTCGTGGGCTGAACCACCTTGAGCGTGGAGGGGCGCTGGCAGCCGGCAAGTGCGCCGGCGACGACGGTAGCACTCGCGGCAAGAGCGCTACCCAAGAAGATACGACGGCTGCACACCGGCTGTGGATGCGCGTCGCGTTGTAGTCGAGGTTGCATCTGATGCCTTCCCTGTTGAATCGTATGCTGACGACTTAACAGGATATACGCCAGCGACCAGCAGCGCAGCACAAGCTCGAAAAATTAATAGACACACGGTAGCCATTGGGGACGCCGATGTTTTGGCAATGCCGGCGAGCGACGTCCAGAGCGAACAAGTGGCATGAAAAAGGCAAGGCATGACCAGAAGGTCTATGCCTTGCCTTTTGAATGACAAATTATCGCTCTGGACGGCGCACAGCATCGACCGAGCGGTGGAACCTCTAGAGCAAGGTGACGCTAAAGCTGCGGACGTCCGTCTCGCCCGGCGCCAGCGTAATGGTGTTGACCTTGTGCTCAAAGACGTCGTCCTCGGTGTCCATGGTGGTGTGACCGGTCCAGGGCTCGAGCGCCACAAACGGAGCGTCGTTGGCGGCAGACCACACGCCAATGTACTTAAAGCCCTCAAAGTCGATCTTGACGCCGTGGCCCGACTTGCTGCCGCGCAGCGTGAGCGTGGAGCCCGGGGTATCGGTGAACATGATGGCGTCGTTATCGAAGCTGCGGTGCGTGATGGGCAGCACGTCCGAGTTGTCGGGAGCCTTGTAGCTACCCTCGAACGTCATAAGGCCATCGGGCGTGATGACGGGGGCCTCGTTAGTCCAAGCCTCGGTAAACGCCAGCTCGTAGTCCTCGAACGCCTCGTCCTCGGCACCGGGGGCGGGCACGTTGAATGCGGGGTGGCCGCCCACCGAGAACGGCAGGTCCACGTCGCCGGTGTTGGTGACGGCAAAGGTCTGCGTGAGGGTGGCGTCGCCGGTCAGGGCATAGGTCATGTTGAGCTTAAAGTGGAACGGGAACGCCTTGAGAGACTCGGGCGTGTCAGTGAGCTCGTAGGTAACGGACGAACCGTCCTCCGACACCCCGACGATCTTGTGCTCGACAATGCGCGCGATGCCGTGGCGCGCCATCTCGCAGGTGCCGGCGGCAGACGTCGCCGTGTTGTTGCGCAGCGATCCCACGATGGGGAACAGGATAGGCGCGTGCTTGCCCCAAAAGGCCGGGTCGCCCTGCCACAGATACTCGTTGCCGTTGAGGGCAAGGCTCGTGAGCTGAGCGCCCATGGAATCGATGGCTGCGGTGAGGCCGCCGCGCTTGATGGTAGTGACGGTGGACATACTACTTCCTCCAATGGTAAACAACGGTGTCGATGGTTATTGTCCCACTCTTGGCGGCGGGGTTGAGCGGCAGGCGCAGTTATTGAGCAATAGCGTAAAGGTCAAACCCGCCCTGCGGCGTGCTATCGACCGTGTCGGGAGCCTGTGAATTAAAACTCACCGGAACCATGCGCTTTGAGGCGCGGTAACGCGTGCCGTCGGTGGCGACGGGCGGCTCATCGACCGTGAGCTCGTAGTCGCCGGGCTTGAGCTCGATACCGTCACCTTCGGAATTGACGTATTGATACTCGTCGATTGCTTGTCCCTTGAGCGTGCGGCCCACGATATGGACGAGCATTTGGCTGTCGCCGCGCGCGGTATCCCACGTCGCGCCTTCCTTAACCTCGACTGACACATGCACCGAGCGCGTGCGGCTGAGCGATTGCTCGACGGACATCTCGACCTTGGCGGCATCTTGGCGCTGCTGCTCGACATGGCCCCAGATGCTACCGATTGCCGAGCAGGCGATAACGCCGGCCATGAAGGCGATGAGGATGGGGCCGAGCGGAGAGCGGCGTCCCGCGTCTTCCTCACGAGCCAGGTCGGGGCGATGCGTGGGCGCAGGCGCCTGGGCGCCTTGCGCGGGCACGTCGAGAATGCTGAAAGATGCTGTACTGCCGGGGTCGATGGTGTGGCGCGGCTGCGGGGTCTTGGCCGGCGAGATGGACATGTCCGCCGGCTCATCGAGTGTGGCCGTGGCATCGGCCCTAGCCTCGTCGGCCTCGGCCTGAGCCCAGGCCTGTTCAAAAGTCAGGGGCTCGGCGGCATCGGAGGCGGCATCCGTCTCGACGGCATCGTTGCCGGTCTCGTCCTCGTCGCCCGACACGTCACGCGGCGCGGGCTCGTCCCACTCCTCGTCCGGAGCCTCGCCCTCGCTATACCACCATTCAAAATTATCGATATCCATACGGGGCGCCCCTTAGGCCTCGCAAATAAACACTTGCTAGTTTTATACCCCCAGATAGCGCCGGAGCTCGCCGGCACAGACAGGAAAACCGTCACAACATTCGGCGCTTTTCCTCGTTTTCGAGATTTTCGCCGAATGTTGTGACGGCTTGGGCGACTGGCTGGCAGAGCAATGTGACAAAGGAGCTGCCCCTTTGTCACATTCTGCTAGAGTTGCAGGGATTGAATCCCGCCTATTCATGCGACATTGGAGTGACAACCTTGACCGCCGCAACCACGCCTAAAAGTAAGCCAACCGCCGCCGCGCTCTCCCCCGCGCGCACCAAGCTCTGCCTGGCGCTGCTCGTGCTGTTGGGATTCTCGCTCGGCTGCTCCGAGTTCGTGGTCATCGGTATCGAGAGCGACTTGGCAACGGAACTCGGCGTATCACTTGCCACTGCGGGCCAGCTCATCAGCGTGTTCGCGCTCGTCTACGCTATCGCTACGCCGGTGCTTGCGCTTGGCACGGGGCGGTTCCGCCGCTACCAGCTGCTCGTGTGCTACAGCATCGTCTTTGTGCTCGGCAATTTGGTTATGGCGCTAGCACCTAACTTCCAAGCGCTCTTTATCTCGCGCATTGTCCTGGGCTCCGTCTCGGGCGCACTGCTCGCCGTGGGTGTGACGTACATCCCCGAGCTGCTGTCCCCGCAGCAAACCTCACTTGCCATCTCGGTCGTGTACGGTGCGTTTTCCGTGGCAATGGTCTTTGTCACTTCGATCGGCAAGTTTGTGGCCGACACGCTCGATTGGCACGTGGCCATGTACGGCACGCTGACCTTTGCCGTTCTGATCTGCGGAGCGCTCGTGGCGTTTATGCCGCGCGCCGGGCAAACCGACGAGCCCGCCACCTTTCGCGAACAGGCAGGGCTGCTACGCGAGCCGAGCATCATCACCGGCATGCTCATCTTCTTGTTTGGTGTGGGGTCGGTCTACGTGTTTTACGGCTATGTGACGCCCTATCTGGAGCAGGTGCTGGGCATGGGCACCGTTCAGGCGAGCACCACGCTCATGGCCTATGGCGTGTTCTGCCTGATTTCGAACATCCTGGGCGGATGGATCGATGCGCGTTTTGGCATGAAGGCGCTGCTGGTTACGTTTGTGCTGCAGGCGGCGGCACTGCTTGGGCTGTTTGCCGTGGGCGCCGCCATGCCGCTC
>USHS01000036.1 GCA_900554585.1 uncultured Collinsella sp. | reverse complement strand
CGGGCGAATTGATGTAGAGCGAGATATCCTTCTCGGCATCCTGGCTCTCAAGATGCAGCAACTGGGCAACGACCAGGTTGGCGCTGACGGAGTTGATCTCCTCGCCCAAGAAGATGATGCGGTCGTTGAGCAGGCGCGAATAGATATCGTAGCTGCGCTCGCCGCGCGGCGTCTGCTCGATAACGTATGGCACGAGGGCGGAATCGAACTTAGCGATCATACGCATCTCCATTTCTCTCTTGCGGACCAAATTGGTTCTAGATAAACGTACGGTGCCCGCATGCTATGCATTGGCTGGCACCGTACGAAGCAACCGGATAACCGGTGTATAACTTTACCCCATCACGGGCGCACGCATGCGCTCGCGGGCAAGGTGGCGAGAATTACTCGGCGTCCTTGGCGGTCTCGTCGACCTCGGTCACCTTAGCGTTCTCGACCAGGTGGTCGACGGCCTTGGAGCGACGGATGGACTCACGGACGGCAGGCATGCGGCCGTCGGCGATGAACTCGGCCTTGGAAGCCTCGACGTCCTTGACGCCGGCCTTCTCGAACTCGGCGTTGATGTCGTCCTCGGTGACCTCGATCTTGAGCTCGCGGGCGAGGGCGTCGAGAGCCAGGGACTCACGGGCAACGTCGTTGGCCTGCTTGTGCAGGTCGCCGATGAACTGCTCCATGGTCAGGCCGGAAGCGGGCAGCCAGGTGTCCAGCGTCATGCCGCGGGCAGCGAGGTTGGACAGGAAGTTCTGGCCAAGCTCCTCAAAGACGGACTGCTCGTAGTCGGCGTCCATCTCGTCGAGCTGCAGGCGCTCGGCGAGAGCGGAGACGCAACGGTTCTCCTTCTCGGCCGGGAGGCGGGAAGCCTTGTCCTGCTCGATCTCGATCTTGATGGCGTCGCGCATGGCGTCGATGCTGTCGAAGCCAAAGTCGGACTTGACGAGCTCGTCGGTGAGCTCGGGGGTGTTGCGGACCTTGATGCCCTTGACGGTGACCTCGACGGTGTGGGTCTCGGCCTCCTCGCCCTCCGCGACCTCGTCGGTCCAGGTAACGGTCTTGACGTCGTCAACGTTGGCGCCAATCAGGGCCTCGTTGAACTCCTTGGGGTTGCTGTCGCTACCGGCGATGAGCATGCGGCCCTCGGCAGCGAAGTTGTCGGCGTTCTCGACGGCCTTGAGGTCGACGGTGACGTAGTCCTCGGCCTCGACGGCGCGACCCTCGACGTCTTCGAAGGTGGCACGGTAGTTGAGGAGCATCTCGACCTGGTTGTTGATCTCGGACTCGGTGACCTCCGCAGGGGGCATCTCGATCTCGACGGCGTCGAAGGAGGAGAGCTCAGCGGCGGGACGCAGGGAGAACTCGACGGTGTAGGTGTAATCCTCGTGATCCTTGGCGAGGTCGAGCTCCTTGTAGTCACCATTCTTGGTGGGGACGATGTCCAGCTCGTTGAGGACGGCGGGCTCGTTGGCGGCGATCAGGTCGTTGGTGGCCTGAGCGAGGGTAGCCTCGGCGCCAAGAGCGGAGTCGATGACCGGACGGGGAGCCTTACCGGCACGGAAGCCCGGGAAGCGGTACTTCTTGGCGGTCTCCTTGTAGGCCTTCTTGATCGCGGCGTCGACGTCGGCGGCCGGGATGGTGACCGTAGCGGTGAGCTTGGCGTCCTTGACGTCAGAAGCGGTGATGTTCAACACGTTCCTCCTCATACTGCCCAGCTTATCTGAGGTGCTGGTACCTTTATGCAACAAGCGTCGCGAGGGCATAAGCCGACGCGGGTGCGTTGGTGCGGGCGAAAGGACTCGAACCTTCACGGGAATCCCACCAGAACCTAAATCTGGCGCGTCTACCAATTCCGCCACGCCCGCATGAGCGCACAGATTAGGAATGATAGCAGATACGAGCGACAAGCGCACGCACACGTTTTACAGGCTCACGACCTCACCACGAGTGCAAAAGGCGGGGCGAGTTGCCCCGCCCCGCCAATTACGACTTGTTCGCTGACCCGCTATTCCCCCAGCAGGGCCTTCTCGGGCGTGATCGGCAGCGAGCGTACCTGATGTCCGGTGGCGTGTGCCACGGCCGAGGCCACGGCGGCGAGCGGCGTGTTGATGACGACCTCGCCGATCGACTTGGCGCCAAACGGGCCCGTCGGCTCGTAGCTCGGCTCAAAGGCCACGCGAATGCTGCCGATATCCAGGCGCGTGGGCAGCTTGTAGCTCATAAAGTTGCCGGTGCGTAGGCGTCCGCGGTCGTCGTGCTCGACAATCTCGTAGAGCGCGTGGCCGATGCCCTGGGCAATGCCGCCCTCGGCCTGAACGCGCGCGAGCGCCTCGTTGATCACGGTGCCACAGTCGACGGCAGCCGCGTAGTCCACAACAGTCACCTTGCCGGTGGCCTTGTCAACCTCGACCTCGGCAATACCGGCCATAAACGGCGGGGGCGAAACGGGCAGGCAGGCAGAGGCGTGCGAGGTCAGTGCGTCGCCGCCCGCGATGTTCTTGACGCACAGGTTGGCAAAGTCGCGCAGCGTGAGGTAGCGGTTCTGCTCGCGCGCGGCGCGCTCGTCGGACAGACGCACGTACTGGCCATCGAAGACCACGTCGGCGGCGTCCACATCCCACATCTGGGCGGCCTTGGCGCAAATCTTCTCGCGCAGCTCGGTCGCGGCGTTCTTGGCGGCAAGGCCCGTTACGTACGTGCCCGAGCTCGCGTACGAGCCGGCGTCGAACGGCGACACATCGGTGTCCACGCCGCGCACCACGATCAGCGAGCTCTCCACGCCCAGTTCCTCGGCGGCAATCTGCGCCAGGATCGTGTCGACGCCCATGCCGTTATCGGTAGCGCCGGTGCCGATGGTAATGAAGCCGTCCTCTTCCAGGCGCATGTCAATGCCGGCGATGTCCACGTTGGAGATGCCCGAGCCCTGCATGGTGAGCGCGCAGCCCAGGGCGCGCACGCGGTCGCCCAGGTCCACGGCCAGCGGCTTGTCGCGCCAGCCGATCATGTCCATCGCACGCAGCAGGCAGCGGTCGAGCGCGCAGGCGTTGAGCTTCTCGTTGTAGTACTGAGGCATGGTCTCGCCCTCGCGCACGATATTCTTAAGACGCAGCTCGGCGGGGTCCATGTGCAGCATGTCGGCGAGCTCGTTGACGGCGCTCTCCACGGCAAACTGGCCCTGGGTGGCACCGTAGCCGCGATACGCGCCGCCGCGGTTGGTGTTGGTGTAGACCGCATCCCACCTAAAGCGGCTCGCCTTCACATGGTTGTAGATCGGCAGGCTCTTGTGTCCCGAGAGGCCGATCGTCGTGGTGGCATGTTCGCCGTACGCGCCGGCATTGGACAACGTGTGCAGGTCGATAGCCGTGATGGTGCCGTCGTTCATGGCGCCCAGCTTGACGGTCATCTGCATCTGGTGACGCGAGTTGCCCGCGGTGATGGTCTCCTCGCGGGTGTAGCAGCAATAGCTCGGACGGCCGGTCTGCTGGGTCACGAACGCCACGAAGATCTCGCAGCAGCCCGTCTGCTTGGAGCCAAAGCCGCCGCCGATGCGCGGCTTAATGACCTGCACCTGCGACTGCGGGATATCGAGCGACTGCGCGACCATGCGGCGCACGTGGAAGGGCACCTGCGTAGAGGTGGTCACCGAGATGCGGCCAAACGCGTCGGTCGTCGCGAAGGCACGGAAGGTCTCCATGGGCGCGGTCTGGGTGGCCTGACTGGTGTAAGTGCGCTCAAAGACGATGTCGCTCTGGGCGAAGGCCTCGTCCAGATCGCCATAATCGCTGGTACCGCTACACACCAGGTTGCGCGGGACATCGCCGCCCTGCGGGAACATAAAGGTCACGTCGCCCTCGGGGTGGACCACGATGTCGTTATCGAGTGCCTGGGTAAAGTCGAGCAGCGGCTCGAGCACCTCGTAGTCGACTTTGATGAGCTTGAGCGCCTTATCGGCGGCCTCCTCGGTCTCGGCGGCGACAATCGCCACCTCCTCGTTTTGATAGCGCACCAGGTTCTCGAGGATCAGGCGGTCGTAGGGACTCGGTTGCGGATAGCTCTGGCCGGCGATGGTAAAGCGGCGCTTGGGCACGTCCGCGTAGGTGTAGACACCCACGACACCGGGCACCTTCAACGCGCGCGAGGTGTCGATGGAGCGAATCTTGGCGCGAGCATAGGGGCTGCGCTTGAGCTTAACGATGAGCGCGCCGGCGGGCACCATATCGCCCGTGTAGACGGGACGGCCCTCGAGCAGAGCCTTCGAATCCTTCTTGGGCTGCTTGTGGGTGATCTGCTTGTACGAGACGCCGTCGCAGCTGGTGTCGTTGACGGGCAGCTCGGGCATCTCAAAGCCCACCTGCACGCCAGACTCGTTGAGGAAGCGGACGATGGCGCGCAGCTGGCTCTCGTAGCCGCTGCAACGGCAGAGGTTGCCGGCGAGCTGGCGCGAGAGCTCCTCGCGCGTGGCGACGAGGCTCGGGTCCTCCTTGGCGGCGCGGGCGAGCGCCAGCACGTTCATGATGAGGCCGGGGGCGCAAAAACCGCACTGCTCGGCACCTTCGGCAGCCATAGCGCGGGCGAGTGCCTCGGACTCGGCCTTGAGGCCCTCGAGCGTGGTGATGGTGTGGCCCTCGACGCGCGCGGCGGGAACCGAGCAGCTCAGCACCGGGTCGCCGTCGAGCCACACCGTGCACAAGCCACAGTTGGTGGTTTCGCAGGCGCAGCGCACCGACGAGCAACCCTGTTCGCGCAACAGCGCAAAGAGCATGGTGTCGGGGGCAATCTGAACCTTGACCTTACGGCCGTTGAGCGTAAAGGAAAGATCGATGAGTTTGGCAGCCATTAGCGCACCTCGCTAGAATCGACGCCGGGCACGCGGCGGCAGGAATACTCGTCCGTGGCGAACTTGGGGATCTGCACGCCCTCGAGCTCGCGGGCAAGCGCGGCCGAAAGCTCGATGCCGGCAGCGCGACGCACAGCCTGAATCGCCAGCGGGGCCGAGATGCGACGGCGGTAGTCGGCCGAGCCCCACAGGTTGGTGCCATAGCTCAGCGCGCGTACGGACGCGGCCAGAGCGCGCAGCTCGTCCTCGGAAGGCTGCTCGGCGGTAAGGCCGCATGCCTCACCCTGCAACAGGGTCGCGCGCAGCGGACGGGCACCCACGGTGACATGCCAGCTGTTGTTCCACCAGGCAGCGGTGACGTTGAGCGAGGGGAAGTCGGTCGCGGCCTTGCGCACGGCCTCGTAACTCGCGCGGTAATCGTGCTTAACGACCACGACGTGCTCGATCACGTCGCGCACGTAGCCCATGTCCACGAACTCGGCGAGCGGCACGCGGCCGGCGCCCGTCAGCTCAACGTACGAATCGAGCGCCAAAAAGGCCGAGAGCACGTCCGAAAAACCAAAGCGGCCGTAGATGCTACCGCCCACCGTGGCGGTATTGCGCAGCTGCACGCCCACGATATCGTGGACGGCGAACTCAAAGACATTGTTGACAAGCGCGTTGAGCCCGGCATGACGCTCGAGCTGGCGCAGGGTGCACATGGCACCGATGCGAAACTCGGTCTCGGTCTCCTCGATCTGATCGAGTCCGCAGGCCGAAAGGTCAATCGCCGTCGCCACACGACGCGAACCCAGGCGCATCCAGATGCCGCCGCCCACAATCTTGTTGTTGCGGTTCTTCTGCAAGAGCTCATAGGCTTCGGCCGCGTTTCCAGCACGGACGTAGGTACCGAACTTGAGCACGTTCTCCCCCATCTCTTCACTTATCCAGTACTTTTAAGTGTACCAAACGAGGGGCCGCGACCTTCCACAGCACAAAAACCTCCCTCCCATCCATAACTTGCGGTGAAATACGGACTATTTGTCGGGCTTAGGGCGCCCACGGTCCGTATTTCACCGCAACTTAAGGGGCGGCCAGCAGAGGGCCGAGGGAAATGATCCGTTTTCCTCCGTCCCCAACGGATCAAAAAAGGCTCCCAGCCAGATAGCTGGGAGCCTCATCACATGCTATGTCGAGCGAAGATTTAGCAGACGCCCTGGGCGAGCATGGCGTCGGCGACCTTCAGGAAGCCGGCGATGTTGGCGCCCATGACAAAGTTGCCCTCCTGGCCATACTCCTTGGCGGTGTCGTCCACGTTGTGGAACATGCCGCGCATGAGCTGCTCGAGCTTGCCGTCGACCTCCTCGAAGGTCCAGGACAGGTGCTCGGCGTTCTGGCTCATCTCCAGGCCGGACACGAGCACGCCACCGGCGTTGGCAGCCTTACCAGGCATAAAGGCGACGCCGTTCTCCTGGAAGTAGGTCGTGGCCTCGATGGTCGTGGGCATGTTTGCGCCCTCGCCGACCACCTTGCAGCCGTTGGCGACGAGCGCCTGAGCGTCCTCGAGCAGCAGCGTGTTCTCGCGAGCGCAGGGCAGCGCAATGTCGCAGGGCAGCTGCCACACGCCGCGGCCGTCGCCCTCGTGCCACACGGCGTTGGGCTTCTCGTCAACGTACATGGCGAGCGTAACGCCCTTGTCGTGGCCAGAGCGCTTCTTGTTGTAAACGTGCTCGAGCACGGTGTAGTCGATGCCGTCGGGATCCTCGACCCAGCCGTGGGTATCGGAGCAGGCCAGCACCTTGCCGCCGAGCTGAGAAACCTTCTGGACCGCGTAGATGGCGACGTTACCGGAGCCGTGAACGACGACGTTTTTGCCCTCGAAGGAATCGCCGCGGCTCTTGAGATACTCGTCCACAAAGTAGGCCAGGCCGTAGCCGGTGGCCTCGGTACGGGCAAGCGAGCCGCCAAAGGAGAGGCCCTTGCCGGTAAGGACGCCGGTCCACTCGTTGGTCAGGCGCTTGTACTGACCGAACAGGTAGGCAACCTCGCGGCCGCCAACGCCCAGGTCGCCGGCGGGAACGTCGGTGTTGGGGCCGATGTGGCGATAGAGCTCGGTCATGAAGGACTGGCAGAAGTGCATGATCTCGTTGTTGGACTTGCCCTTGGGGTCAAAGTCGGAGCCACCCTTGCCGCCGCCCATGGGAAGGGTGGTCAGGCTGTTCTTGAGGATCTGCTCCAGACCCAGGAACTTGAGCATACCCAGGGTGACCGTCGGGTTAAAGCGCAGGCCGCCCTTGTAGGGTCCAATGGCAGAGTTGAACTCGACACGGTAACCGCGGTTGACCTGAACCTTGCCCTGGTCGTCGACCCAGGGAACACGGAACATAACGATGCGCTCGGGCTCGACGAGGCGCTCCAGCAGGGCGGCCTCCTCGTACTCGGGGTGGGCGTCGAGCGCCGGCTGGATGGTGCCGAGGATCTCGGTCGCGGCCTGGATGAACTCAGGCTGCTCGGGATAGCGGGCCTTGAGCTCTTCGAGAACTTTCTGCGTGTAGCTCATGCTTCCTCCAATGATGGGAAACGAAAAATGTTGGTCGCGGCACCCTATGCGCCGCGAACTTTATCGAGTATGGATAATATCGCACTGTTGCGGGAAAGTTTCGCATAAGCCGACGAGCAGATGTTTCGTTTTGATTACGATGCAGGTAGAGGCGTTTTTGAGTGCCTGACATGCAAAACCCGTGTTTCAAACCTGTTTCGTCCACGTGTTCCAAGCCACCACATTGGGGACAGGCACCTTTGTGGTGATGTTGGTGGTTAGAGGACGAGCTGATGGTAGTCGGCGGGGGTTATGCGGCCTTCGGTGGCAGCGCGGAATGCGGCGAGGGCATCGCCCGAGAACGGCATGGCCCAGCACAGCCCGCAGCCGGCGGTGATGGAGCCGGGCAGCGGCATGATGCGCCCGGGCACACCGGCGGCAAGGCACAGCTGCTCGCATTCCATCACATCGAAGGTGCTATCGAACGAAACGATGATCTTGCGTTCATGGTCGAGAGCATCACCGGACGGGCCTTCGCGGTGTGCATCACGATACGCTGCGGCAGCAGCCTCCTCTTCCGCGGTATGTCCACAGCCACCGCAACCGCAGGTACAGGGTTCGGACCCATCGCAAGTGCAAGGTTCTCCCGTGTCGGGACAAATATCGTGAGACATGGCAACTCCAATCGTCTAGGCGAGCAACTCGGCCGCCGCAAACTCCTCGGGCGTATTGACGTTCTCGAAGCAGAGCGTCGAACCCGCGGCCTTAACGATCTGCGGCTCATCCATATAACCGGCCTGAACGCGATTGATCAGGCAGCGAATGCGCTGTCGATCGCAGGAGAGCAGCTCTTGGGCAACCGGCGCACACGCGTCACGGCGCCAGACGGCGCAAAGCGGCTCAATCCCCCGCTCCTCGCGCGGCACGCACACATCGAGTGCCTCGGCCTCAACATGATCGGCAAGAGCGCCGATGAGTTCCGGCGAGACAAACGGCATGTCGCAGGCAACGATCGCCACGAGCGGCAGCCGAGCCGCGGCCAACGAGCTCGCGATGCCACGCATGGCGCCCGCCGACCCTTCAAGGTCCGCCACCACACGCGGCACCAGACCGCCAAATGCGCGCTCCTCAAGGTAGGCAAGCTCGCTGGGACGCGACGTCGTCACGACCAACTCGCCGGCAACTGGCGCCAGCCGACCCAGCACGCGCTCGATGAGCGGCTCGCCGCAAAACGCCATGCGAGCCTTATCACAGCCCATGCGCGAGGACAGCCCACCCGCTTGGACGACACAAGAAAGATCGGCACGTCTTACGGTAGTCATACGGCAAAACACCTCCATCGGCATGCTCGAAACCCGGTGCACGAAGCTAAATACAGCCACCGAAATAGCAGCGCTACGAAAAGCTCGTGCAAAAACAAAACAGCGCCTTTGCGGCACGCAGCAAGACCGCGAGCACAAAAGCGCTGGTAGCGTATGGCGGGAACGTATGTGAATCGAACACATCCAAGACGTTTTGCACGCCTCGCAACGGTTTTGAGGACCGCGGAGCCCACCGGAGCCCATCCGTTCCCAAGTGCGGCGGTATTTTACCAAACCGAGCAGCCAATCTAGCGCAGGGAGCGCAGGCCGCCGGCCTCCTTGTCGAGCAC
>USHS01000035.1 GCA_900554585.1 uncultured Collinsella sp. | reverse complement strand
CCGTTGGCCAGACGGGCATCACCGCCCAGACGGTCGCATCCGTTGCCGGCTCCGACGAAGAGGATATCTTCGGCGACGAGGACGGCATCTAATGGCCGATTTCGGAGCCAACGTCCTGAGCTCCTCGGTCGCCCTTTTAGGCCTGCTTGCCATCATGGGCTTGATTTACACCATCTGGTCGCAAATCAACATGAAGAAGAAGCAAAAGTACTTCAAGGAGCTGCACACCGAGCTCAAGCCGGGTCAGGAGGTTCTTTTCGCCGGCGGTATCTACGGAACCGTCAAAGGCATCGAAGGCGAGAAGGTCCAGATCAAAGTCCGATCCGGAGCCGTCGTAGATGTTTCGCGTTACGCGATTCAGGAGATCAAGTAACTGTCGTCAGCAAATAACGAAAGGAAGCTGATCAACATGGCAGAACCCAACATTCTTCTTACCCGCATCGATAACCGACTGGTTCATGGTCAGGTTGCCACCCAGTGGAACTCCACTCTGGGCTCCAACCTCATCCTCGTCGCCAACGACGACGTGGCGACCAACACCATGCGCCAGAACCTCATGAAGATGGCCGCTCCCGCCGGCGTCGCTACGCGTTTCTTCTCTCTGCAGAAGACCATCGACGTCATTGGCAAGGCGAGCCCGCGCCAGAAGATCTTCATCGTGGCCGAAACACCGGAAGACGTGCTTACGCTCGTCAAGGGCGGTGTGCCTATAAAGAAGGTAAACATCGGCAACATGCACATGTCGGAAGGAAAGCGCCAAGTCGCCACCTCCGTCGCAGTTAACGACGAGGATGTCGCTGCGTTTAAAGAGCTGCAGGAATTGGGGGTGGAGTTGGAGATCAGGCGCGTTCCGAGCACGCCTGTTGAGGACACGAGCAAGCTCTTCTCGTAATCCTCGTGATCCACGTTGTCAGGAGTGAAACCCTGACGTTCTGTACGTGATATCCAAAGTGCGTACATTCATTTTGAAAGGAGGAGCAAGATGGAATACTCGATCATCCAGATCGCTCTGGTCTTCGTCGTCACGTTCATCGCGGCAATCGACCAGTTTGACTTCCTCGAGTCTCTCTATCAGCCCATCGTCACCGGCGCCGTCATCGGTCTTATCCTTGGCGACCTCAATACCGGTCTTCTCGTGGGTGGTACTTATCAGCTCATGACGATCGGCAACATGCCGATCGGAGGCGCTCAGCCGCCTAACGCCGTCATTGGCGGCATCATGGCAGCCATTCTCGCTATCGCTACGGGTCTCGAGCCCAACGCGGCAGTCGGCCTTGCCATTCCGTTCGCCCTGCTTGGTCAGCTCGGCGTTACCCTGGTCTTCACGCTTATGTCCCCGCTTATGTCCACGGCCGATAACATGGCTCATAACGCGGACACCAAGGGCATCGAGCGCCTGAACTACTTCGCCATGGCTCTGCTCGGCCTGATCTTCGCTGTCGTCGTCACCCTGTTCTTCATCGCTGGCGCTACCATTGGTCAGACCATCGCTTCCGCCATCCCGACTTGGCTGCAGACCGGTCTGTCCGCTGCAGGCGGCATGATGCGCTTCGTCGGCTTCGCCGTCCTGCTCAAGGTTATGATGAACCGCGATATGTGGGGCTTCTTCCTCATGGGCTTTGGCCTCGCGCTCATCACCGTTGCCAACGATTCGCTGGCAACCCCTGCTCTGCTCATCCTCGCTCTCATCGGCTTCGGCATCGCTTTCTGGGACTTCCAGCAGCAGACCGAGCTGAAGGGTGCAGCTGTTTCTGACGGAGGTGACTTCGAAGATGGCATCTAATGAGTATGTAATCCCGGAGCACTACGAGGATCTCACTCCTGCTCCGCAGCTCGACCAGAAGACCCTCAACAAGATGGCTTGGCGCTCCTGCTTCCTGCAGGCCTCGTTCAACTACGAGCGTATGCAGGCCGCTGGCTGGCTCTACTCCATCATCCCCGGTCTGGAGAAGATCCACACCAACAAGAACGACCTCGCGGCTTCCATGAGCCACAACCTGGAGTTCTTCAACACCCACCCGTTCCTCGTCACCTTTGTTATGGGCATCGTGCTTTCGCTCGAGCAGAACAAGGTTGACATCCCCACGATCCGCGCCGTCCGCGTCGCCGCAATGGGCCCGCTCGGTGGTATCGGTGACGCCCTGTTCTGGCTGACGCTCGTGCCTATCACGGCCGGCATCACCTCCAACATGGCCATCAACGGCAACGCTGCTGCGCCGATCATCTTCCTGGTGATCTTCAACGCTGTCCAGTTCGCTCTGCGCTTCTGGCTCATGAACTGGTCCTACAAGCTTGGCACCAGCGCTATTGACGCTCTGACCGCCAACATGCAGGCCTTCACGCGTGCCGCTTCCATCATGGGCGTCTTCGTCGTCGGTTGCCTGGTCGTCACCATGGGTGGCACCCAGATCAACCTCCAGATCCCCAACGGCACCACCCGTGGTCTCTCCGCTACTACCGTGATCGTCTCCGAGAAGGAGGCCGAGAACTTCACCGGTATGGAGGGCATCGATACCGAGACCGCTGAGGCCGGTACCATCGCCATGACCGATAAGGACGGCAACGCCCTTACCGCTTCCGATGCCGACGGCAACGCTGTCGAGTGCGGCGTCACCGATCTGGGCAACGGCATGGAGTCCGTGACCTACGGCACCGTTACCGAGGATCCGGTCAACTTCTCTGTTGCCGACACCCTCAACACCATCGTCCCGAAGCTCGTCCCGCTTATGCTTACGCTGCTGCTTTACTACATGTTCGCTAAGCACAGCTGGACCCCGACCAAGGGCATTCTCCTGCTCTTCGTCCTTGGCATCCTGGGCGCTGGCCCGCTTGGTCTCTGGCCGAGCATCTGGTAAGGCTCTAGCTTGAGGGGTGTGTCCCTACGCGGCTCACACCCCGACCCCTTAAGCCATGTGTATGTTAAAAGCCGCGTGCTCGAAAGAGCGCGCGGCTTTTGTTTTCTTAATGATTCGGGTGTGGCAGACAGATAATGCATAACACCCTAGGTAGTTAGCCGAATTCGAGCAAAAGGGAGGATAGGATGGCGATCGGAGCGCGTAAGCAACCGCTGTACGATCAGCTGGTCGATATTCTGACCGAAAAGATTGACCATGAATATCGCGCCGGTGACATGATTCCTTCCGAGCGCGAACTTTCGGAGCGCTATGGTCTCTCGCGCACTACGGTACGCCTGGCTCTGCAGGAACTGGAGCGTTTAGGACTGGTGGTTCGGCAGCACGGTCGCGGTACCTTTGTGACCGACCGTTCGGCAAAGGCAACCAATCTTATGCAGTCCTACAGCTTTACCGAGCAGATGCGCGCGATGGGTCGAGAACCCGAGACCACGATTCTCGATTTTTGCGAGATGGAGGCCGATAAGAATCTGGCTGAGCATATGGGATTGCGTATCGGTGATCGCATTTTTAAGCTCAAGCGTCTTCGTTCTGCCGACAACATGCCCATGATGGTCGAACGCAGCTATCTACCGGTTCGTCAATTTCTATCCCTAAAGCGACCACTGCTAGAGCGTAAGCCGCTTTACGATGTGATTGAGCAGGACTTTCAGCAAAAGATTCGCGTGGCCGAAGAGGAGTTCTATGCGAGCATAGCCCGTCCCACCGATGCCCACCTTTTGGGAATTGTCGAGGGCTCGCCTGTGCTCGATTTGGTCAGGACTACGTATAACGAGTCAAACGAGGTAGTGGAGTACACACTCTCGGTTGCTCGTGCCGATCAGTTTAAATACAAGGTTTACCACCAGCGCAGCAACTAGTGCTCGCATCGTTTTCATATGGTGATTCTTTGCATTTAACTGGTTACTACCAGATAACCAACCGAAGTGTATAATTGCACGTCAGAGGATTACTTCTAGAGAGAGGTATTAGAAATGTTCGAGAAGAGTGTCGAGGAGCTCACCGAGCTCGGCGCCCAGATCACCACGGCCGAGATTGCTCAGCAGCCCGAGCTTTGGCGCGATACGCTCAACATCTATCGCGAGAACAAGGAGGCCATCGAGGCCTTCCTGGCCGAGGCTCGCGCTATGGGCGAGGGTCGTCTGTCCGTTGTCTTCACCGGTGCCGGTACGTCCGACTACGTTGGCGATACCTGCGCCCCGTACCTGCGTCACGCTGGCAACACTGATCTCTACGACTTTAAGCCCATCGCCACGACCGACATCGTGAGCGCCCCGCGCGACTTCCTGCGCGCCGAGGATCCCACGCTCGTGGTTTCCTTTGCCCGCTCTGGCAACAGCCCCGAGAGCCTTGCCGCCGTTGCCGTTGCCAAGGAGCTCGTCCACAACGTCAAGTTCCTCAACATCACCTGCGCTCCCGAGGGCAAGCTTGCCGTCGAGTCTGCCGATGATCCCAATGCGCTGACGCTGCTCATTCCGCGCGCCAACGACAAGGGCTTCGCCATGACCGGTTCTTATTCCTGCATGACCCTGCTCTCCACCCTTATTTTCGACACTGCCTCTGACGAGCAGAAGGCCGAGTGGGTCGAGACGATTGCCAAGATGGGCGAGGAGGTCATCTCCCGTGAGCCTGAGATCGCCGATTACCTGGCTGGCGATTTCAACCGCGTGACCTACTTGGGTTCTGGCTCCTTCGGTGGCCTTGCTCAGGAGAGCCAGCTCAAGATCCTCGAGCTCGCTCACGGTCTGGTCGCTACTTCCTACGACACCTCCATGGGCTATCGTCACGGACCTAAGTCCTTCGTCGACGATAAGACGCTCGTCTTCGTGTTCGTCAACAACGACGCCTACACCCGTCAGTACGACATCGACATCCTCAACGAGATCGGTGGCGACAAGATCGCTCAGCACACCGTTGCCGTTCAGCAGGAAGGCGCTACCGTCTACGAGGGCGAGTCCTTCACCTTTAAGGGCTACGAGGCACTTCCCGAGGGCTACCTTGCTCTGCCGTTCGTGATGTTTGCCCAGGCTATCAGTCTGCTCAACTCCGTGCGCGTGGGCAACACGCCCGATACGCCGAGCCCCACCGGCACGGTCAACCGCGTGGTTAAGGGCGTGACGATTCACCCCTTCACCGCTTAATCGCGTCCCCCTGTAAGGGCGCCCGTCCGCTCATAACGGCGGGCGGGCGCTTTTTGTTTTTACATGGACCGGGTATAAGCATTACCAAAGTCAACTGCTTTAGAAGCAAGGAGTGCATATGAGCACGTACGCAATTAAGGCTGACAAGTTCTTCTTGCCGGCAGGCCCGCAACTGGGCGGCTATCTTATGGTCGAGGATGGCGTTTTTGGCGCCTGGCAGGCCGACGAGCCCTCTTGCGAGATTAAGGACTACACGGGATCGTGGATCGCACCGGGTATGGTCGATACTCACATCCATGGCTTCTATAACCACTCGACTACCGATAACGATCCCGAGGGCATTGATATCAGCTCGACCGAGCTCGCCCGTCGCGGTACCACCAGCTGGCTGCCCACGACGTTCACCGATGGCGTCGAGCAGATCAAGGATGCCTGCGCCGCCATCGCCCAGGCTGACGAGGGCCGCGGCCCCGACTTCTGCGGTGCTCGCATTCAGGGCATCTACCTGGAGGGCCCCTTCTTTACTATGAAGCACGTGGGCGCGCAGAACCCCGCTTATCTTATCGATCCCTCCGAGGAGGTCTTCGATCAGTGGCAGGAGGCTGCGGGCGGTCGCATCGTTAAGAGCGCCATGGCGGCCGAGCGCGACGGTGCCGCTGCTTATGCGGCTGCTCTGAACGCCAAGGGTGTGGTGACCAGCATCGGTCACTCCGACGCCACCTACGATGAGTGCATCGCCGCCATCAACGCCGGTGCCAGCTGCTTTACGCATACCTATAACGGCCAGCGCGGGCTGCATCACCGTGAGCCCGGTGTCGTGGGCGCTGCCATGTCCACGCCCGAGACCTACGCCGAGATCATCTGTGACGGCAAGCACGTAAACCCTGCCGCCATCAAGGCGCTGCTGCAGGCAAAGGGCTGGCAGCACACGGTGCTCATCACCGACTGCCTGGGTTGCGGCGGCATGCCCGAGGGCAGCTACACCAGTGGTGGCATGGACGTCATCATGAAGGACAACCTGTGCTGGCTCGCCGACGGCAAGAGCATTGCCGGCTCGGTGCTCACGCTTGCCCAGGGCGTCAAGAACATCGTCGACTGGGGCATCGCCAGCGCCGATATCGCCATTCGCATGGCAACTGAGGTGCCGGCGCGCTCCGCGCACATCGAGGATAAGTGCGGCAGCATCATGCCGGGTCGCGACGCCGACTTTGTCGTGTTCGACCATGAGCTCACCCTCGTCGAGACGTATGTTGGCGGCCAGAGCGTCGGCAACGCCTTTACCGAGTAACGATAGAAAAAGACGGCGGGCCCGAATCTGCTCGGACCCGCCGTATGGGTTAAACGCTCAAAAGCACCTTAACAGTTACAGCTTGTTAGCGATCTTCTTTGCCGTGCGCTTGACGCCGGCCACAAGACCCCCCGCGGGATGCTCCTTTTCGTATGCTAGACGCTTCTCGCGCTTGGCGTACTCTTCGACGATGATGTCGCCATACTCGTCTTCGATCTTGTCGAAGAAGTCGACGGCGCCCTTAATTTCCTCGGCGGTCGGGTGTCCCTTTTGGACACCGCCGGCGAGCTTGAACGGCCCCCACGTATCAAAACCGGGGCAGCCGTAGACACCCATAAAGATGGCCTGCTTCATGCGGCAGATGCCATCGATATCCTTGCCGTACCACTTGTTTTTGCCACCGTAGGTCATAAGGCCAAACACCTTGTCCTGCGGCTGCAGCACGTTAGTGAGCACGCGTGCCATGTCCTTGTCGATCTCGGAGTAATAGATGCCCGTGGCGACACCGATCAGATGGTATTCGTGCAGGTCGGGGTACTCGTTTTTACCGAGTGACTTCACGTCGAGGGTATCGATTTCGGGGTGTGCCTCAACGATGGCGTCCACGAGCTTTTTCGTATTGCCGTGGTGGCGTGAGGCATAAAGGATGATGGTTCGCATAAGAAGGCCTTTCAGCTGTAATTGCATCAATGTCTGTATGGTACCCCGTTGCATGCCTGGGAAACCGGACGCATCGATGAACGTGCGGGTTTGTCCTTTGGTCAGGGCCGAGACGGGTTCTTGCGAGCAAAAAGCAGTTGTTCGAAAGGATGGACAATGGAATACGCTCTCTCCAACGATTCGATTTCTATCAAGGTCTCCACGGCCGGCGGCTCGTTTACCTCGATTGAGGCTGGAGGTCGCGAGTACTTGTGGCAGGGCGATCCCGCCGTGTGGTCCGGTCAGGCACCGATTTGCTTCCCGATTTGCGGAGGTTTGCGCGATAACAGCGCCATGACGTTTGCCGGACATCATGTGAAGCTCGCCCGCCACGGCTTTGCGCGCAAGCAGGAGTGGAAGCTGTTGAGCCAAAGCGCAAACGAGCTGGCTATGTGCCTGGCATCCGAGGATAACGCCGCGCTGCTGAGCGATTATCCATATCCGTTTAAACTTGTCGCCCGCTATACGCTCGAGGACGCCGCCGTGCGTGTCTCCTATGAGGTTACCAACGAGGGCACCGAGGACATGCCTTTCTTTATCGGTGGACACCCCGGCTTTAGGTGTCCGCTCGACGAGGGTGAGTCCTATGACGACTACGAGCTCCGTTTTGAGCAGCGTGAGGCCGCCGAGCTCTGTACTGCCGTTCCCTCGACGGGCCTGATTGATGTCGAGCACCGCAGCAAGAACCCCATGATCGGCCAGAACCTGCCGCTGACCCACGAACTCTTTGACTTCGCGGAGACCATTTTCGACGTGCTCGAGAGCCGCGTGGTTACGCTGACCAAGAAAACCGAGGACAAGGGCGTGCGCCTGACGTTCCCCGATATGCCGTACCTGATTGTGTGGAGCAAGCCCGAGGGCGACTTTGTGGCAGTTGAGCCGTGGGGTGGTCTGTCCACCTGCTCCGACGAGGACGATGTTCTGGAGCACAAGCGTGGCTGCCTGGTGGCCAAGCCGGGAGAGACCGTCACCCGCGGCTTTGAGATCGAGATCCTTTAACGAGTTATCGTATGTTTGGGGCGGGTCATGCCGCCCCGGAACAGGAGTTCAACATGATTCTGACCGTTACCATGAACCCGTCGATTGATACGCGCTATCAGCTCGACAAGCTGATTATCGACGATGTTAACCGCGTGACGCCCGAAAAGACCGCTGGCGGCAAGGGCCTCAACGTGAGCCGTGTGCTGCTGCAGTTGGGCGACGATGTGCTCGCGACCGGTCTGCTCGGCGGCCACATGGGTGCCTATATGGCCGAGCTTATGGATGCCGACGGCGTCAAGAACGACTTTGTGCCCATCGCCGGCGAGACGCGCATCTGCCTGAATATCCTGCACGAGGGTAATCAGACCGAGCTGCTGGAGAGTGGCCCGCAGATCGCTCCGGCCGAGCTCGAGGCCTTTACGGCCAAGTTCGCCGAGCTTGCAGCGAAGGCGGACGTTGTGACGCTTTCGGGCTCGCTGCCGCGTGGCGTCGATGCCGGCTACTATGCCGAGCTCGTCAAGATCGCCGAGGAGGCGGGCGCCAAGGTGCTGCTCGACACCTCGGGTGCATCGCTGGAGGCCGCGCTGGAGTCCGACGCTAAGCCTGAGCTCGTAAAGCCCAATCTGACCGAGATTAACGGCCTGCTGGGTACGTCCTTTACGACCGATGATGTCGATGCCCTGCGCGAGGCGCTTGCCGCCGATGACCGTTTTGCCGGTATCCCCTGGGTTGTCGTTTCGATGGGCGCTGCCGGTTCGGTGGGCTTCCATGAGGGCCGCGCGTTCCGCGCCAAGACGCCCGCGATTGCGGCTGTGAACGCGACGGGTTCCGGCGACTCGACCATCGCCGGCTTTGCACATGCCATTGCTGCTGGTGCCGACGACGTCACGGTGCTCAAGACCGCCAATACCTGCGGCAAGCTCAACGCCATGGATCCCAAGACCGGCCACCTGGTCATGGATCGCTGGGACGAGGTTTACAACAGCGTTGAGGTAACTGAGCTCTAAAGTTACGCGGTTTTACCAAACCGCGTAACGGGCGGACGCTGCACGGGCCGCATTTGGACAATCTGACGTTCAACTTCAAGG
>USHS01000034.1 GCA_900554585.1 uncultured Collinsella sp. | reverse complement strand
AGCGCACCGCCATGGCCCTGATCCTGGAAAGCGGTGAGCCCCGCAAGGTTCATGATTTTGCCACCCTGCTGGGCTACGGTGCCTGCGCCATCAACCCCTATCTGGCACAGGAGACCATTGGCGAGCTGATCAATGAGGGTCTGCTGGACAAAGATTACTATGCCGCCGTGAACGACTACAATAAAGCCGTTCTGGCCGGCATCGTCAAGATTGCCTCCAAGATGGGCATTTCCACCATCCAGTCCTACCAGGGCAGCCAGATTTTTGAAGCGCTGGGTCTGAGCAACGAGGTAGTGGATAAGTACTTTACCAACACCGTCAGCCGTGTGGGCGGCATTACCATCCGCGACATCCAGAACGACCTGGAAGCCCGCCACAAGCAGGCATTCGACCCTCTGGGCCTGGATATCAGCATGGAGCTGACCAGCCTGGGCGAGCACAAGCTCCGCAGCGGCAAGCTGGCCGAAGATCATCTGTACAACCCGCTGACCATCCACCTGCTGCAGCAGGCCTGCTGGACCGGCGATTACAACAAGTTCAAGGCTTATACCGATGCCGTGAACGCCGAGGGCGGCGATGCCATGCACCTGCGCAGCCTGCTGGACTTCAATTATCCTGACGCCGGTATCCCGCTGGACGAAGTGGAAAGTGTGGATTCCATCGTACACCGCTTCAAGACCGCTGCCATGAGCTATGGCGCCCTTTCTGAGGAAGCCCACGAGTGCATGGCCGTTGCCATGAACCGCATCGGCGGCAAGAGCAACACCGGCGAAGGCGGCGAAGCCGAAGACCGTTTTGGCACCGAGCGCAACAGCGCCATCAAGCAGGTGGCATCCGCCCGTTTTGGCGTGACCAGCAAGTATCTGGTTTCTGCCAGTGAGATTCAGATCAAGATGGCACAGGGCGCCAAGCCCGGCGAGGGCGGACACCTGCCTGGCAAGAAGGTCTACCCCTGGATCGCCGAGGTCCGTCAGTCCACGCCCGGTATCGGCCTGATCTCGCCTCCGCCGCACCACGACATCTACTCCATCGAGGACCTGGCGGAGCTGATCTTTGACCTTAAGAACGCCAACCCCGGCGCACGCGTGTCGGTCAAGCTGGTCAGCGAGGCCGGCGTCGGCACCATCGCCACCGGTGTGGCCAAGGGTGCTGCAGACAAGATCTTGATCAGCGGCCATAACGGCGGCTCGGGTGCCGCGGCGCGCGATTCCATTTGGCACGCCGGCCTGCCGCTGGAGCTCGGCCTTGCCGAGGCCCAGCAGACGTTGCTGCAAAACGGCCTGCGCTCCCGCGTGGTGCTCGAGGCCGACGGCAAGCTCATGGACGGCACCGATGTTGCCGTCGCCTGCCTGCTGGGTGCCGAGGAGTTTGGCTTTGCGACCATGCCTCTCATCTCCATGGGTTGCCTCATGCAGCGCGACTGCCAGCAGGATACCTGCCCGGCCGGCATCGCCACGCAAAACTGCCGCCTGCGTCGCGGCTTCCGCGGCAAGCCCGAGCACGTTGAGCACTTTATGCTCTTTGTTGCCGAGCAGCTGCGCGAGGTCATGGCGAGCCTGGGCTTCCGCACCGTCGACGAGATGGTCGGCCACCCCGAGTGCTTGCGCCAGATCGAGGTCCCGGGCAACCGCAAGGCCAACCTGCTCGATCTGTCGCCCGTGCTGGCGAGCGCGACCTGTGAGTTCGGTGCCCATATCCCGGGTGCCGACGGCCGCCACTTCCTGCCGCAGATGGCCGCGGACAGCGAGCTCGACAAGACGCTCGACTCCACGTTGTTCGTGCCCTATACGGCCGATGCCCGTGCGCACCTGCGTCCGATTCGCTTCCGCGCCGATATCGCCAACGTCAACCGTTGCGTGGGCACCATCCTGGGCAACGCGGTGACCAAGGCGCATCCCGAGGGTTTGCCCGCCGGCTCCATTACCATCGATTGCGATGGTTCGGCTGGTCAGAGCTTTGGCGCGTTCCTTCCGCGTGGCATTACGCTCAACGTGTGCGGCGACGCCAACGATTACTTTGGCAAGGGCCTTTCGGGCGGCGAGGTGTCGGTGCGCCCCAACCCGCATGCGACTTACAAGTTCGACGAGAACATCATCGTGGGCAATGTTGCGTTCTTTGGCGCCACGAGCGGCCGCGGCTTCATTAACGGTCTGGCCGGTCAGCGTTTTGCCGTGCGCAACTCCGGTGCCACCGTGGTGGTCGAGGGATGCGGCAACCATGGCTGCGAGTACATGACGGGTGGTCTGGCGCTCATCCTGGGCGAGGTCGGGCAGAATTTTGCCGCCGGAATGACGGGCGGCGTGGCCTACGTCTTTGACCAGTACGGCACGCTCGATGCCCGTGTGAACCACGAGAGCGTTGAGCTCAAGACCCCGACGGCCGGCGAGCTGGCGCAGATTCGCGAGCTCATCCAGGAGCATGTGGACGCGACGCAGAGCCCGCGTGGCATTAAGCTGCTCTACAGCTTTGAGACGATGAGCAAGCACTTTGTGAAGGTCATTCCGACTGAGTACGAGCGCGTGCTGGCGATTGTCGCGGCGGGTGAGGCTGCCGGCAAGACGCATGCGCAGGCAGAGGAGCTGGCGTTTGACATTGTGACCGGTCGCGCGAGCGCTGCGGATGTCGCTCGCTTCGATGCCGCGGACGGTGCTGCGGGCGTTGCGTCCATGGTCGCTACCGGTTCTGTTGCTTCGACCAAGAAGGAGGCGTAAGTGCCATGGGTAAGCCCGGTGCTTTTCTTGATATCGATCGCGTGACCCACGAGCTTCGCCCCGTGGAGGAGCGCAGCCGCGATTTCGATCCGCTGTACGTGGAGCTCGACGACGACGCGCGCCGTGCCCAGGCGAGCCGCTGCATGATGTGCGGCGTGGCGTTTTGCCAGATGGGCGCGAGCTTTGGCAAGGCGCGCCCGAGTGGCTGCCCGCTGCACAACCTGATTCCCGAGTGGAATGAGCTGGTGTACCGGGGCCGCTGGGACGAGGCGGCCGAGCGCTTGTCGCTCACCTCGCCCATGCCCGAGTTCACGAGTCGCGTGTGCCCGGCGCTGTGCGAGGCCGCGTGCAACCTGGGTTCGGTCGATGGCCAGCCCACGACGATCCATGACAACGAGCGTGCGATCAGCGACCACGAGTGGGCAAATGGCGGTCCGCGTCGCTTTGAGCCGGCGGGGGAGGACGCGCCCACGGTCGCCGTGGTTGGTTCCGGCCCGGCTGGCCTGGTGGCAGCGTGGGAGCTCGCTCGCCGTGGTGCCCGCGTGACGGTGTTTGAGCGTGACGACCGCCCGGGCGGTTTGCTCATGTACGGCATTCCCAACATGAAGCTCGAGAAGTCTGTGGTCGAGCGCCGCGTGGCACTTATGCGCGAGCTGGGCATTGTCTTTGAGCTGGGCGCTGACGTTACGAACCCTGCGGTAGCGGCCAAGCTCAATAGCTTTGACGCCGTCGTGGTGGCTGCCGGCGCTCGTGCGCCCCGCGGTCTTTCGGCTACGAACGTGGATGCCCCGGGCGTGGTGTATGCCGTGGACTACCTGACGGCCTCGACCGTCTCGGTGCTCGATGGTGGTGAGCCCGCGGTGAACGCGCGCGGCCTGGACGTTGTGGTCATTGGCGGCGGCGATACCGGCAACGACTGCGTGGGTACCGCGGTGCGCCAGGGTGCGCGCAGCGTGCGCCAGTTTGAGTTCTTGCCGGCTGCGCCCGATAAGCGTGCGGCGAGCAACCCTTGGCCGCAGTGGCCCAACGTTAAGAAGACCGACTACGGTCAGCAGGAGGCCATCGCTGCCATGGGCGGCGAGATGCGTGCCTGGGGTGTGGATACGCTCGAGGTGCTGCTGGATAAGAAGGGCGCGGCCGCGGGCCTGCGCGTGGTCGACCTGGATTGGTCGGCCGGCAAGCCCGAACGCATCGCGGGCTCCGAGCGCGAGGTGCCGGCGCAGCTGGTGCTCATCGCCTGCGGCTTTACGGGTCCCGAGCACGGCGTGTTCAACGCCGTTGGCGTGCCTGTTGCCACGGCGGGCCGCCCGCTGCCCGTGATGGCTTCCGAGGGCTCGCACCTTGCGGCCCGCGTGGACGGCGTTGCTGCGGATGCCGCGCCGGTGTATGTGGCCGGCGATGCCCGCAACGGCAGCTCGCTCGTGGTGAGCGCCATGGCAGACTCCCTGGCCTGCGCTGCCGAGGTTGCCGAGACCTTGGGGCTGTAAGGTAGTCATTCAGGCGCGTCCCCAACGACTAGTCATTGGGGACGCGCTTTTTTGTCTAGTCGTTGGGGACACTCTTAACGTCTGACTGCTCATTTGCTGACGTGCGGGCTCGCGGTGCCTTGCTGTTTTCGTGATGGCTGCGGCTGGCAAGCTCAAAATCTCTGTTTATTTGCCTATGTTTAACTGGGGTTTTGCTTCGGTATAACGTATCGGTCAAGCGTTCCGTCAAGTATTCGGTCAGCATCTGGTTTGCAGCCCGATGCCCATTTCGCCCGTGCTAGCGGCGACCACCGGCTCTCCTCGTAAGCTCAAATTGAGGTTCATCAGGTTGAGGAGGATGCCATGGCTGATCATGTTTTGGACCGGGGACGTCTGGCCGAGGCCGTCGGTAACGATATTGCCGACATGGCCCAGTTCTGGATGCTGCGGAAGTTCCAATTCCTGGAGCCGGCACGCGAGCAGTTCGAGATTATCGTCGATCCATGGCTCAGCTATTGCGAGGAGCCCTCGCAAAACGAAATCATGGCCTACAACATGGCTTTTACCGATTGGCTGCTGTTTGAGCGCCCCTATTACCACGGCAAGACGCTGTTGGAGCTGTATGCGGACGAGCCGCCGACGTCACTTTCGCCTGCTTCGCTCAGACGGCTCGAACAGGTGCGCGACACGCAGTATTTCTCGCGCTTTGGCATTTTGGACAAGGATCCTGTGACTGGTATGGTCGCGCTGCGCGACACGCGCACCGACCGACGTTTTGATGTCTACGACCCACATATCGTGCAAAAAGAGCACTGGCGCGAAGGTGCGATTGCGGTGCGCATCGCGTGCGTTGACGATATTTGGCTGACGGCGGGGCAGCTCTACCTCTACGACATTGCGCGCCTGAGCGATACGGCGGTCGACGGGCCTGGTGCCGTTCATCCGGAAGACCTAGAAGATGGCTTCGATACCTCGTGTATCAGCTTCTTTTTGAGACTGGTCCGCGACACCATGGGTGCCCAGGGGCGGTACGTGAAGTCTCTCAACATCTACGAACAGGAATGGGAGTAGGGGTGGGCTGTCGCAGCGCCGCCGCCTGTCTATTTGTCTCGGTCTGTAATATCTAGCGGCCAAAAACCGGTCTTTCTGTTACAGATCGAGACGAATGCTTGGGCGCCGCTGATTTGTCTAAATCTGTAACGTTTAGGGACCTGGAGAACGTCTAACTGTTACAGATTGAGACAAAGAGGTGCAATGCTGCACGAATGTCTCGATCTGTAACGTTTGGCGGCTGCTTGTGCCCGTAACTGTTACAGGTCGAGACGTTTGTCGGCGGCGGCAACAGCGGCGATGGCCCATTTCTCCGATGTGGTGGTGATGAAAGTGTCTAATACCGTTTTCAAACACAAGCATGCAATACGTAACACCTTGGCGCGGAATAGGATGCTTGCCAGGCTCACGGAGGCAGCTGAACAAGGCGTGCTGCTTGTGACGCACGACAATGCTGAGCTCATGTGGCTGCGGCGCCATGTGGGCACAGACGATATTGCGGAGCCCGAATCGCACCTATTCTGCTTTCAGCATGAATGGGATGCGTTGACGCCGTCGGAGCGGGCTCGGTGGACCATCAAGGGACTTGCGGAGTTTCATCCCGATTGGGCGTTTTGGGGTTATGACGCCGCGCAGATATGGGGTCTGGAGGTGCCGAATGATCTGCTCGGGCCGCGCTACTTGGTCAAGACAGGTTGTTCGGTGGCGTTGAGTACGGGATATAGGCTGCTGCGTCCGCAGGCGGCGGGTGCGCTTGAGCGCGTCGACGGCGTGTGGGTGACGCCTTTTTGGCGCACGGTGGAGGATTGTCTGCTGCGTGCGCCGTTTTCGTATGGTCTGGCAATCGCCGATTCTGCATTGCGGGCGAAGGACATGTCGCGCGATGACCTGTGCGAGCGTCTCCGCTCCGATTGCGAGGGCAGGCGCGGGTATCGCAGAGCTCAGGTGATTGCGTCGCATGCGGACGGGCTGTCCGAAAACGGTGGTGAGTCTCGGTTCCGAGCGTTCTTTATTGCATACGGCTTTCCGGTTCCGGAGTTGCAGGTGGAGTTTCGCGATCCGCTCGATTCGAGCCAGGTGTTTCGCGTTGATTATTTCTGGAGGCTCGAGGACGGGATATGTGTCATCGGCGAGCTCGACGGAAAGGGGAAGTATACCTTGCAGAACGGCGAAGGTCGGGAGTCGGTCGACCCGTTCGTGGCAGAGCGTCAGCGGGAATCTCATCTGACAATGCTCGGGCACAAGGTGCTTCGGTTCACGTTTAACGAACTCAAAGATCCGGGGAAGCTAGTCGAGAAAATGAGGCTGGCGGGTATTCCGCAGCTGGCCGATTTGGCTGAGCAATGGAAGCGGCAGTGGTATGGGCGCTGAGGGGTACGGCTAACGCGGATGTGGTTGTTCCGGGCGAGTTCGTCTCGATCTGTAACAACAAGGGGCCGTTTGGCCTCGCAACTGTTACAGATCGAGACAGAAGGTTGGACGCGGTGCCGAAAGATCTCGATCTGTAACATTTGGAAGGGTAAAGACGGTCTACCTGTTACAGATCAAGACGTTTTGCTGGAACGACCGAAGCATCGCTGCACTGGTCTGTTCATCCTCACGCCCTTCTCTTCTTCCCGTTAGCCGATATGTCCGCAGCAGCCCTGTCGCGCTGGGTGATAATGGACAAATGTTCAAGTTAATCGTGAGGGAGGAGCTCGATATGGCGTCTGCCGATCGTTCCACGTTGTTTATCAATGCGACCGTTCTGGATGGTTCGGAACATATGGAGCCGCAGCCCGACATGGCCGTGGCTGTTGAGCGCGGTGTCATCACGTGGATGGGGCCGAGTGCTGTGGCGCAGGCGCCTGCAGGTGCCGAGGTCATCGACCTGGCGGGGGCGTATCTCATGCCGGGCCTCATCAATATGCATGTGCATCTGTGCGGTTCGGGCAAGCCGGTTTCGGCGGGCGATGCGGGCGCGCTGATGAAGAAGCTCGATAATCCCGCGGGGCGCGCCATCGTGCGCCACATTCTTAAGGGCAGCGCCCAGCAACAGCTGGCAAGTGGCGTGACCACGGTGCGCGGCGCGGGCGACCCGCTGTTTGCCGATCTTGCCGTGCGCGATGCTATCGATGCCGGCAAGTATCAGGGTCCTCGCCTGGTGGCGCCGGGAACGGGCGTCACGGTGCCGGGTGGCCATGGTGCGGGCTTGTTCGCCCAGGTGGCCAACAGCCCCGCCGAGGCAGCCGAACAGGTGCGCGACCTGTATGCTCGCGGTGCCGACGTCATTAAGCTGTTCGTAACGGGTGGCGTGTTCGACGCGACCGAGGTGGGCGAGCCGGGCGTGCTGCGTATGCCCGTGGAGGTTGCTGCAGCGGCGTGCAAGGCGGCGCACGAGGTTGGCCTTCCGGTCATGGCCCATGTCGAGAGCACCGAAGGTGTGAGGGCCGCGCTTGAGGCCGGCGTTGACACGATTGAGCACGGCGCTCCGTTGACGCCCGAGATCTTGGAGCTGTACCGTGGCGCTGCGGGCACGCAGCTCGAGGGACGTGCGCCGAGTGTGACCTGCACCATCAGCCCGGCGCTGCCGTTTGTATTGCTCGATCCGGAGAAGACTCATTCGACTGACACGCAAAAGAAGAACGGCGACATCGTGTGCTCGGGCATTATCGAGAGTGCTCGTGCGGCGCTGGAAGCCGGTATCAAGGTAGGCCTGGGCACGGACTCGAGCTGCCCGTTTGTGACGCAGTACGACATGTGGCGTGAGGTGGCCTATTTTGCCAAGTATGTCGGCGTGAGCAACGCCTTCGCGCTGCATACGGCCACGCAGGTCAATGCCGAGCTGCTGGGGCTGGGTGGCGAGACCGGCACAATCGAGTGCGGTAAGGCCGCCGATATCCTGGTGACGCGCGAGAGCCCTCTGGATGACCTGTGCGCTCTGCATGAGCCGATACACGTGATGTGTCGCGGTGACCTGGTGCGCAAGCTGAAGGTCAAGCACATCCCCGAGGTTGACGCCGAGCTCGACGCGATTATGGCCATGCCGGCAGAAGCCCTGGCAGAGGAGCTCGCTCGCGACGGCGTGGCGTAAGCGTGCGATATGGCGATGCGACAAAGGGGCAATCCCTCTGTCACAATCAAAAAAGCCGAGGTCCCAGTGCGAGGCCTCGGCTTTTATTTTGTCCCATGGAATGGCGGCTAGGAGCGCGTCTCCATCTTGGCGTGGCACTTGGGGCAGGTGACGCGAATCTTGCCCTTGCCTTTGGGGACGGAGAGCATCTGACCGCAGTTGGGGCACTTGAGGTATGCCGTGGTCTTGCGACCCTTCCACATCTTCTTGGCTGTGCGCTTGGCGCGCTCAAAGTCTTCCTTGCTCGTTCCGGCTGCGCGTGAGGTGCTGGCCGCTGCGGCGCCGGCGCCCAAGCTGGCGACAAACTTGCCCAAGCCGGGAACATTGGCGGTCGCGGCGACAAAGGACTCGTTCTCCTTGCGACGTGCATCGATATTTTTGGACAGGCCGCGCAGCACGCCAAGCACGATCACGGCGATGGCGATCCAGCTGAGCCACTGGATGCGGGCCATCGATCCGATCATTGCGATGACGATGCCGATAAAACCCATCACGATGGTGAGCTCGTCGGCGCCATTGCGACCCTTCATAAAGTCATTCATGCAAATTGCCTTTCGTTCGATATACTGCACGCCTTTATACCCGATTTAGAGCAAGGGGGACAGGTTAATCTGCACTAGTGTGGTGCAAACATGCCTGTCCCCGGAACACCAAGATGGTGCAAAGAAGTCTGTCCCCAATGCCCCAATTACTTGGAGAGCTTGTCGACGACGCGTTCGATCTCGGCGAGCTTGGCGGCTTTGAGGTCTTCGTCGCCCGATTCGATTGCCGAAGTCACGCAGCCCTCGATATGCGCCTTGAGCACGTCGGCGTTAATGCGCGCGAGGAGCGCCTGTGTGGCCATGAGC
>USHS01000033.1 GCA_900554585.1 uncultured Collinsella sp. | reverse complement strand
GTAGTGGTCTCGGGCGAAGTCGACCTGATCACCGACGGCACGACGGTGGCCAAGTCCCACGGCGGCAGCCCGCTCATGTCCAAGATCACCGGCTGCGGTTGTTCGCAGGGCGGCGTGCTGGCTGTGTACGCCTGCGCTGCCGATCCGTTTACGGCAGCCATCTGTGGCACCGCCGTCTACAACGTTGCCGGCACGCGTGCCGCCGCTGTCGCCGATGCCCCGGCAAGCTTTAAGGTCGCCTTTATCGACGAGCTCTACCGCGCGACCGCCCAAGACATCGCCGATAACCGACTCGAGCTCGAGGAGGCATAAGCCATGTCCGAGCCCGCAACCAATGCCGGCATGAACACGCTCGTCGCCGTGGCCATCGCCCCATGCGGCACCGGCGACGAGCTGTCCGCCGAGGTCGCCGAGGTCGTGCGCGTCATTCGCGAGAGCGGCCTTCCCAACCGCACCACCTCGATGTTCACCGAGATCGAGGGTGACTGGGACGAGGTCATGCAGGTCGTGCGCGACGCAACCTTTGTGTTGGCGAGCAAGGGCATCCGCACCGAAGTCGTGCTCAAAGCCGATATTCGACCCGGATTTACCGACACCATGACCGGCAAGCTCGAGCGCATGGAAGCACAGATCAAAAAGCAGGAGGAAGCACGATGAGCATCCGCGACAACCTTGATATCTCGGCCTATCTGGTACTCGGCCCCGAAAACACGCTGGGGCGTCCCGTGGGCGATGTGGTGGCCCAGGCGCTCGACGCAGGCTTTACCTGCATTCAGGTGCGCTCCAAGGTGGCAAGCGCCCGCGAGATCATCGCGCTGACGGGCGATGCCGCGCAGGCTATCGCACAGGCTGGCAAGACCGGTCAGGTCGCCCTGTTAATCGACGACCGCCTGGACTGCGTACTCGCCGCGCGCGAGCAGGGTATTGTTGTCGACGGCGTGCACGTGGGTCAGAGCGATATTCCCGTCGAGGTCTGCCGCAAACTATTGGGCCCCGATGCCATTGTGGGCCTTTCGGCCCGTTGCGAGGAGATGCTCGAGTACGTCAAGACCGCCGACATGAGCCTAGTCGACTACCTAGGCATCGGCCCGCTCCACGAGACCGAGACCAAGCGCGACTGCGGACGCGCGGCCGACGGCTCTATCATCACCAAGAGCTTTGAGGACCTGGCCGCGCTCCACGCGGCAAGCCCCGTGCCCATCGTGGTGGGCGGCGGCGTCAAGACGGCCGACCTGCCGCAGCTCAAGGCCACCGGCGTCGATGGCTTCTTTGTGGTGAGCGCCGTCTGCAGTGCCGACGACCCCTGCGCCGCCGCCAAGGAGCTCGTCGACACCTGGCAGCAGGCATAGACTCAAGCCGAGCAGCCGATTCGCGGCCTCATATCATCAATAGCGGAAAGCGCATCCCAGTTTGGACCTCCATTCCGGGATGCGCTTTCCGCCGAGTCCACGGCAGTTTGCCCTACTCTGCCAGATACGCTTCCAGCGCCGGTAAGGTCGCCTCCGCATCGTGGCGGCCGATCTGATAGATGCGCTCGAGCTCATCGGGCTCGCGGCACAGCGACGGCACCTTCACCGATTCGCTCGGCCGAACCACAAAGATTTCGCCGGCAGCCTCGCGACGCGCCAGGTCATCGAGCGTGGCATTGTAGACCTCATGCCGATGCTCAAGCGCCGCGACAAACTCCGGGTAGTGACGGAACACGCGCCGCAGCATGGGCATCACGCTGTTGGGCTGCTTCACAAAGCCCGCCGGCTGCGTGAGTACCACGATATTGCGGTCATACCCCTGCGCAAACAGCCATGCACTGGGAATAGAATCAGCCACGCCACCATCCAGATACTTATGCCCGTCAATAGCAACGGGACGCGTCGCCACGGGAATCGCCGACGATGCCCGGATCCACTCGATATCCCGCTCGTCGCCATAGGGCAGGTCATGGTAGACGGCCTTGCCCGTCTCGATATCGGTACACACGCACGTAAATCGCATGGGGCAGGCGCGATACGCCTCCAAGTCGATGGGATCGCGCTCGATAGGCACCTCGTGATAGGCAAAATCGGCATTGAACATATCGCCGGTTCGCAGCCAGCTTACTACACCTGCATAGCGTCTATCGGCGCAATAGGCCTTGTTATAGCGAATGGCGCGGCCGATCTGACGCGATTTGAAGTTGTAGCCAAACGCCGCACCCGCCGAGACACCCACCATATGGTCGCAGGTCAAACCGTGCTCCATCCAAACGTCGAGCACGCCCGCCGTATATATACCGCGGTAGCCGCCTCCCTCGAGTGCCAGCCCCACCGTGCGCGTCATAGTTGGCTGTGCCATGCGACCATCTCCATCCCCGCAAATTTAAACGGAACAAGTATACCCATCAACATATACCGCCCCAGTCGCATTTTTATCGAACATCGCATCATCGCGCTGCCGTTTGTCGAATAATAGCCACCCACAGCATGTGCACCCCTATATAATTTTGCACTGTTGTTTATACTACTCAGCAGTTATCAACAGCGAACATTAGCCGGCAAAGTAACCCAACAACGCAGCAAGGCGGGGGCCTGGATACACGCAAAACGCTGAGCAACGATGCGTGTACACAACGAGCTCGCCCGACGCAATCCGCTCCGACTTCAGAAAGCCGCTTAGAACATGGATACTGTCAGCAATTACACCGAAACGCTCGAAAAGACCGTCCGTGACCTTCTCGAGCGTCAGGAGGATCTGATCAGGACCGCCTTTACCGACCAGCTTACCGGGCTTGGCAACCGTGGCGGCTTTGCCCGTTCCCTCGAGGAGCTCTGGGAGCAGGACGCCCCCGTTACCATGGCGTTCATCGATATCGACAATCTCAAGCACTGCAACGACGTCTTTGGGCATGACGAGGGCAACCGCTATATCTTGCAGGTAAGCCTCTATCTCAAACTGTATATGAAAGTGGACGAGGCGGCGTTTCGCATAGGCGGCGACGAGTTTGCCATCCTATCTACGATTGCGACCGAGGACGACCTCGCCGAACGTCTGGAACACTGCCGAACGATCCTGCTCAAAAACAACGATTCCGAGATGCCCCACTCGTTTAGCTACGGAGTGGCACACGCCGACCCCGCCCTGGGCGAAGCCTCCAATCGCATGACACTCGATGCCGACCATCGCATGTACGACTACAAGCTACGTCATGCCATGCACCTCGATCGGCGCAATATTACGCAAGTCCACGCCGACGACTTCGAAATAAGCGATCGTATTTTCGACGCTTTTTCGATGCTCAACGAGGGCCGTTATTTCTTTATCGAGAACTTGGACAAGGACCGCACCCTTTGGTCGCAAGGTGCCTTGCGCGATCTCGGTCTTCCTTCGGAGCACATAGACAGCTGCCGCGATTTCTGGAAGACGCGCGTCCATCCCGATGACCTCGAGGCCTACGCCAACGACATCAACCAGATCTTTAACGGCTCCAAACACCGCCGCGTCATGCAGTACCGCATGCGCAATGCCGCGGGTGACTACGTTCTCTGCCGTGCTCGCGGGTTTCGCATCGACGGCGACGGAAATGTCCCCTCGCTCTATGTCGGCGAACTCGTCAACCACTCGCTTGCCGAAACCGTCGACGCCGCCACAGGCCTCGGAACGCAGCGCATGCTGGTCAACGCTATCGATGCCTGCCGTCGCGACCGCTGCGAGACGGGGCTTATAGCGGTGCGCATTCGTGGCACGGCGAATCTCAACGAGCTCTACGGGGCCGAGGCTGTCGACAGCATGCTTGCCGAATACGCAGGCCGCATGCTGTCGATCACCCGCGGCAGAAGCCGGGTCTTCCGTTCACGAAGCGTCCAGTTCGTCGTGCTCAGCAACGATTTGGACCACGAGGCATTCGAGCAGCTGACCCGCCACCTTAAAGAGGCTGTTTTCGCTCCTGTTCAAATCGCGGGCGACACCATTACTCCCGTCTGCCTTGTCGTCCCGGCCTTTTACGAGCAGTTAACCCATCAAGCGACCGCCGTTTTAGGCGAACTCGACCGTCGCCTTCGCACGGCCGGCGGGCTTGTTCCCAACGACAGCCTCCCCATACCCGAGGCGGAGCGCAAAAGCGCCATCGCCGAACGTATCGACTCGCTCACGGGCCTCTATCGACCCAGCGAGTTTATGCGGCGCGCCAACGCATTTCTCGAGGCAAGGCGCGACGACACCTGGTGCATCGCCACCGTCGACATGGGTCACATGCGCCTGTTTAATGAATGGCACGGCCAGGCCGAGGGCGACCGCGTACTCGCCGATGTGGGCACGGTCCTCAAGGACATCGAGAATGCCGATATGGGCGTCGCAGGGTACTGGGGCCAAGATGACTTTTGCGTACTCATCCCCTTTAAGCACATCACCGTCCATCAAATCTACAACCGCGTTCGCGAGGCAGTAGCCAGGCATGATGACGGCGTAGGTTTTTGGCCGTCCATGGGCATTTACCCCATCGACTCCAATGAGGAGATCACCATCGATGCGCAGGCAAAGGCCATGTTTACCAATCGACGCGCCAAAAACGACTTCAAGGAGCGCATTGCTATTTTCCGCCCCGAAGAATATGAACACGAGATTGCGTTCCACCGCACGCTGACCGAGTTCCAGTACGCGCTCTCAAATGGCCGCATCACGTACTACCTGCAGCCCCAGGTCGATATGGAAACCGGCGAGATCATTGGCGCCGAGGCACTTACGCGCTGGATTGACAAGGACGGCTCTCTCATTTCGCCCGCAACGTTTATCCCCGCACTCGAGGAAAGCGGCTTTGTGGTGACGCTCGACAAGTACATTTGGCAGGGTGTCGCCATATGGCTTCGCGAGCGTCTCGATCGCGGTCTTCGCGTGGTTCCGGTCTCGCTTAATGTGTCTCGCGTGGACATTCTTGCCTGCGACGTTGCCGAGCATATGGGATCGCTCGCCGCCCAATACAACCTGCCGCCCGAGCTCATGCGCATCGAGATCACCGAGACGGCTTATACGGGAGAGTCCGAAGCCGTGGACAAACTGACAGCCGACTTGCACACCCGCGGCTTCTCGACCTATATGGACGATTTTGGCACCGGTCAGTCCACGCTCGCGATGCTCAAGAACGTCAACGTCGACGTCATCAAGCTCGACCGCACCTTTGTGCCCACCGACCGCGATCAAGGCCGCAGCGCGCAGATCGTGTCATCGATGCTCGAGATGGCGCAGTCGCTCCATCTGCCCATTGTAATCGAAGGCGTCGAGACAGATGAGCAGGCGAACATGCTACGCCACATGGGCGCCCGCTACGCTCAGGGCTTCCTCTACTACCGCCCCATGCCGGCGAAGGATTTTGAGGCATTGCTCGATGGCGGCAATAATAACTGATACGCTCGCGCGCAAAACGCCACCGTCGAAGGGGGCATTTGTCCCCATTGGCTAACTTATATCCCCAATCCAAGCCGAATTGGGGATATGATACAAACCGTTGTTCCGCCCAAGGAGGTTATCCATCATGAACGAGTCGTACCGCATGGGCGAGCAATCGATTATTGCCTATCTTCAGCGACTTGCGAATGGCATCTCGACCGCCGAACTCGATGTTGCCGCGCTGCCTGCTGAGCTACGCGCCGTTGGTGAGCAACTGCAAAAGACGCATGCTATCCTGCAACAAGAGCGCCAGCTGCTTGAGCGCAACGCCTATATCGACCCGCTCACCAACTTGGGCAACCGCAGCGGACTCGACCGTCACGTCGAGCAGCTCTGGCGCAAAGGCGATCCCTTCACCTGCGCCTATATTGACATCGACCATCTCAAGCATTGCAATGATAGGTTTGGCCACGCCGAAGGCAATCGCTATATTCTGAGCATCTGCCGCACGCTCTCCGAAACCATGGAGCACAATGAGATGCTGTTCCGCATCGGTGGAGACGAGTTTGTGCTTATCTCGCTCTCCGCAAACGAGACTGAACTCGAGCAGCGCTTGGAGCAGGTGCGTGCCGGGCTGATCGAGGCGAGCTCAGGTGGCAAGGCGCCCATGATCGCCAGCTTTAGCTTTGGCTGCTCGCGCGTCGATCCACTTGCCGGCGACACGCGTCGCCAGATGACGATGGATGCCGATCGCAAGATGTATCGCTATAAGCTTATGCGTCGTGTACAGCAACCGAAAGACAATGACGCACCACAACGCCCAATCGTCGATCAGCTTCCCTGCAACGACCGGGTGTTCCAAGCAATCTCCATGAGCTCCGAGACGCGCTATCCGTTCATCCTTAACCTCGATACGGGCGAATCGCAATGGTCGGTTAACGCCGTGCGCGATTTTGACCTGCCCTCCCAGCACCCTTTTAACTCGGTCGACATGTGGCTCGCCCGCGTTCATCCCGAGGACCGCGACAACGTACGCGCCGAGCTCGACATGGTGATAAACGGCACGTGGCACTTCCACTACATGCAGTATCGCGTAATGGATGCCACCGGAGCATACGCGCTTTGCGACTGCACGGGTTACCGCTTGGACGGCACCGATACCGAGCCCAGCATGTATGTGGGCATCATCATCAACCGAAGCCTAGCGGATACGACCGACTCGGTGACGGGCCTGGGCGATATTCACGCCCTGGTCAACGCCATTGGCGAAATGCGCCGCGTGGCGCGCGAGGCAGGCTTTATTGCCGTTAAGGTTGACGATATCGCGGAGGTCAATGCCCGCTTTGGATTTGATGCAGGCGACCGCGTGCTCGCCGAAAGCGCCGCCTGCCTTATGGAATGTTCGCGCGGCAAGGGTCGCCTGTTCCGCTCGACGGGGCCGACATTCGTGGCGCTTTTCGACGACTTTGACCCCGAAGAGACCGACGCGATCGCAGACGAAATCGAGCGGTTCCTGGGTTCTCCCGTGCTCATCGGCTCGCTTGAATATCAGCCGCCCATTCGTGTGGCGACGCTTCATCTGGACGCTGTCGATCGACAGCCCGTTTCCATTTTGAACGAGCTCAAAGCGTTGCTCGGTAAAGCCGTGCAGGTTCCAGGTACCAAACTGGATTAGCACCGCGCCCGCACCGCCTCCCCCATCGTGCGATAATCCTCTGCAGAAGTCACCAACAGCAGAGGGAGTTTGTGATGAAGGTTCTTTTGGTCAATGGCAGTCCCAAGGCAAACGGCAACACCGCCCGCGCGCTCGCCGAAGTCGCCGAGCAGCTCAATACCGAAGGCATTGATACCGAAGTGTTTCAGCTGGGCGCCAAGCCCATTCGCGATTGCATCGGTTGCGGCCAGTGTGGCAAACTTGGCGGTCGCTGCACCTTTGACGATGACGTGGTGAACGAGCTCATCGCTGCCGCCGAGCAGGCAGATGGCTTTGTCTTTGGCTCCCCCGTCTACTATGCGCATCCCAGCGGACGCATCCTCTCAGCCCTCGATCGCGCCTTCTATGCAGGCGGGCATGCCTTTGAGCACAAGCCCGGCGCCGCGGTCGCCGTCGCCCGGCGCGGCGGCACGTCGACCACGTTCGATGTACTCAACAAGTACTTCACCATTAAGCAAATGCCCGTGGTTGCTTCCACCTACTGTAACAACGTGTTTGGCCGCGTGCCCGGCGACGCCGATGGGGATGCCGAAGGCCTTGCCACCATGCGAAACATCGGCAAAAACATGGCCTGGCTCCTGCGCTGCATCGAGGCGGGACAGGCCGCCGGCATCAACGCGCCCGAGGCAGATCGCGCAACGACCAACTTCATTCGATAGAGCGGCGGGGCCATGAATATTCAAATCTTCGGGACTAAGAAGTCGTTCGATACCAAGAAAGCACAGCGTTTCTTCAAAGAGCGTCGCATTAAGGTGCAGTTTATTGACCTTAAGGAAAAGGAGATGAGCAAGGGCGAGCTCACGAGCGTGATGCAGGCGGTCGGCGGCATCGACAAGCTGCTCAACCCCAAGGCCAAGGACGAGGAGACGCTCGCGCTCATCCAGCACCTCACCCCCAGTCAGCGCTTCGATAAACTGCTCGAAAACCAGCAGGTTCTGGCCGAGCCCATCGTACGCAACGGCAAAAAGGCCACCGTCGGTTATTGCCCCGATGTATGGGGAGCCTGGGAGTAGCCTGTGTTATTTGCCGGCGCGTGGGTATAAGAGCAGGCGTTTGGCATAAGATTCAACTGTAAGCCATGTCTAACAAAGGAGGGCACATGCCCAACAAACCCGTGAAGATCATCATGCTTACCGGATACCTCGGTGCCGGCAAGACCACGCTGCTCAACCACATCCTCGCTAACGACGGCGGCATCCGCGCCGCCGTGATCGTCAACGATATCGGCGAGATCAATGTCGACGCCAGCCTTATCGCCGACGGAGGCCTTTCCGAGACCGACGACCTCATCCCGCTCACCAACGGCTGCATCTGCTGCACGCTTTCGGACGACCTGGCCAACCAGCTGCAGGGCATTGCCGATTCGGGCAAGTTCGACTACATCATCATCGAGGCATCGGGCATTTGCGAGCCTATCCCCATCGCCTACACCATCTCGAGCTTCTGCGACGAGGCCAAGGTGGGCGGCGAGCCCAAGCTCGCGCTCGACAACATCGTGGCCGTGGTCGACTGCGCCCGCATGTACGACGAGTTCAACGGCGGTCGCGACCTGCTGGCCGAGGATATCGACGAGGACGACATCGAAAGCCTGCTCATCCAGCAAATCGAGTTCTGCTCCACGCTGATCCTTAACAAGACCGATACCGTGACGCCCGAGCAGATCGCCGAGCTCAAGGCCATCGTGCGCAGCCTGCAGAAGGACGCCGTGATCGTCGAGGCCCAAAACGGCGAGGTCCCCATGGAGGAGCTACTCGATACCGACCGCTTCGACTTTATGCGCGCCTACAACTCCGCCGCCTGGATCGAGGCCATGGAGCATCCCGAGGAGCACGACGACCCCGAAGTGCTCGAGTACGACATCGAGACCTTTGTGTACTCGCGCCGCAAGCCGTTTAACCTGCAGAAGTTCACCGATTTTGTTGAGCAGGAGTGGCCCGACGAGGTCATCCGCGTCAAGGGTCCGCTGTGGCAGACCGGCGATCCGGACATGTGCTACATGTTCGAGCAGGCCGGCCACCAGATGCGCCTGATGGAGAACGGTCTGTTCGTTGACTCCGCGCCCGAGGGCGAGAAGCAGAAGATCATCGACGAGAACCCCGAGATCATGCAGATTTGGGACGACGAGACGGGCGACCGCATGACAAGCCTGTGCATCATCGGCCGTCACATGGACAAGGATGCGCTCATCGCCTCCCTCGATGCCTGCCTGACCGACTGGCACCGCGCCTAGGTTTATCCAAGCGGGCATTTTTCCGCCTACGTAACCGCC